>NZ_JAKUDH010000029.1:0-62444 GCF_031570495.1 Pseudomonas sp. JL2 | reverse complement strand
GCTATGCCGACGCCTTCGCGAGCAAGCTCGCTCCCACACTGGTCAGGGATGGCCGCAAAATCTTCGTTCGCCGCCAAGCCCCTGTGGGAGCGAGCCTGCTCGCGATAGCGGTGGGTCAGTGGCGGGGATGTTGGCTATGCCGACGCCTTCGCGAGCAAGCTCGCTCCCACACTGATCGGGGGATGGCCGCAAAACCTTCGTTCGCCGCCAAGCCCCTGTGGGAGCGAGCCTGCTCGCGATAGCGGTGGGTGCGTGGCGGGGATGTCGGCTATGCCGCCGCCTTCGCGAGCACGCTCGCTCCCACACTGTTCGGGGGATGGCCGCTAAACCTTCGTGCGCCGCCAAGCCCCGGTGGGAGCGAGCCAGCACGCGATAGCGGAGGGTCCGTGGCGGGGATGTTGGCGATGCCGACGCCTTCGCGATCAGGCTCGCACCCCCACAGGTCGGGGATGGCCGCAAAATCTTCGTTCGCCGCCACGCCCCGGTGGGCGCGAGCCTGCTCGCGAGAGCGGAGGGTCAGTGGCGGGGATGTTGGCTATGCCACTGTTGTCGCGAGCAAGCCCGCTCCCAGAGGGATCTGGGGTGAACTTGCTCGCGATGAGTCTGCAGGACGCCTCAGCGGAACCGGTCAACCTCTTTGCGCAGGTCCTGCGCCAGTTTTTCCAGTTCCTTGGCGGTGATCGCCAGGTTCGAGACCACTTCGCGCTGTTCGCTGTTGGCCATGGCGATGCTTTGCAGGTTGCTGCTGAGCAGGGTCGCGGTGCTGCTTTGCTCCTGAGTGGCGGTGGTGATCGCCGCGAATTGCTGGCCTGCCGAACGGCTTTGCTCGTCGATGCGCGCCAGGGCCGAGGCCACATTGGCATTGCGCGACAAGCCTTCTTGCATCAACAAGTTGCCTTTCTCCATCGTACTGATGGCGTTACCGGTTTCCTGCTGGATGCTATTGATCATGCCGGAAATTTCGTCAGTGGCCTGACGGGTACGGGACGCCAGGCTACGAACTTCGTCAGCCACTACGGCAAAGCCCCGACCCTGCTCACCCGCACGGGCGGCTTCGATGGCCGCGTTGAGCGCCAGCAGGTTGGTCTGCTCGGCGATCGAGGTGATCACCCCGACGATGCCGCCGATTTCCTGGGAGCGCTGGCCCAAGGTGTTGATGACCGTGGCAGTGCTGTTCAGTGCGCCAGCAATTTGCTCCAGCGACGAGGATGCTTCATCCATCGACGTACGACCGATGCGGGTTTGCTGGGCGTTATCCTGGGCCAGGCGTTCGGTATTGCCCATGTTATCGGCGATGTTCAACGAGGTCGCGCTGAACTCTTCCACTGCGCCAGCCATGCTGGTGATTTCGCCGGACTGCTGCTCCATGCCCTCATAGGCCCCGCTGGACAACCCGGACAGGGCCTGGGCGCGGCTGTTGACCTCTTGCGAGGCCTTGCGGATATGTTCGACCATGGTCGACAGGGCCTGGCTCATCTGGTTGAAGGCACGGGCCAACTGACCGATTTCGTCGTGGCTCGACACATTCAGACGCACGCTCAGGTCGCCGGCGCCCAGCGCCTCGGCCTGGCGCACCAGATCGCCCAGCGGGGCCAGTTTGCTGCGCAGCAGCCACACCGCCGAGCCCACGGCCAGCAACATGGCCAGCAAGCTGCCGATAGCCAGTTGCGTACCGACACTCCAGGTCACGGCGCGAATCTCGGCTTTCGGCATGCTCGCCACCACCGCCCACGGACCGTCCTCGAACGGCACGGCAACGCTGTAGAAATCTTCAGCGGTATCGCTCCAGAACACACCTTTGCCCGGCTTCTTGACCAACTCCTTGATGGTTCCGGTCGCCTGCTCCAGCGCCTGCACACCCGCTGGCGGAACCAACCATTTGTTTTGCTCATCCAGTACCGCCAGCGAACCGGTCTGACCGATACGGAAGCGCTTGAGGTTCTCGAACTGGGCGTTCTGTGCGTCGGTGTAATCGAATCCCACATACAACACGGCAATGATCTTACCGCTGCTATCGCGTACGGGGGTGTACTGCGACATGTAGAAGCGCCCGAAAAGCAGGGCCCGCCCAATGTAGCTCTGCCCACTCATGACCGGGGCATAAGCCGGGCCGGCACGGTCGAGCAAGGTGCCGATGGCCCGCGTACCGTCCTGCTTGGTCAAGGAAGTGCTCACGCGGATGAAATCGTCGCCGCTGCGCACGAACACCGTCGCCACCCCGGCGGTCGTCTGCTTGAAGTCATCAACTTCCTTGAAGTTGTTGTTCAGCACTTCGCTACCCAGTCTCAGGGTTGGAGCCTGCACGCCTGCCACCGCGACCGGCTCATCCGGGTGCACGCTCAGGCCCACGCTGAAGCGTTTATCGAACAGCCCGCTCAGACGCTGCGTGCTTTCACGCAGGGTGCCATGAAACGTATTGAGCTGGTCGGCCATCAGGCGCGCTTCGCTGGCCAGGTGTTCTTCACGGGTCGCGAGGTTGGCGGAGTCCAGCGAGCGCAGGGCAAAGACGGTGCTGCCGGAGATCACGATCGCCAGTATCACGGCAAGGGCGAGGCCCAGCTGTGAGGCGATTCGGGCACGAGGTTGAGACATGACGGCTCCTGGCCAAGTGACCGGATCATCCTGATCACGTCGCACACTCGGCAATTTTATTCGGGTGATATGTAGGCAGTCCCTTTCTAATACGAAAGTACTACTTCCACACATTCGGCGGCGAAACCGAATACTTGAGCGCTTTGGAAGGAATAATGCCAAGTGGCTAGCACGGGAGCTTCAACGATTCAGCCCAGACGCTTTACGTCGGGTAATTGCATGGCCTTCACTTCGCCCTGGAGAAAATCGCTCAGACGGCGCAAACGTTCACCTCCTGGACGGGTTTTCGGCCAGACGAGGTAATAGTGCTCGCCGCTGGCGACGGCGGTAGGCCATGGCAGGCTCAAGCGCCCTTGGGCCACGTCCTCGGCCACCATCAACAGATCACCCATGGACACGCCGTAGCCGCGCGCCGCGGCGATCATGCCCAGTTCCAGCGTATCGAACACCTGCCCGCCCTTGAGCGAGACCTGATCGGACAGACCCATGCGCGAAAGCCAGTTGCGCCAATCACGACGGTCCGGCGTGGGATGCAGCAATTCTGCGCTGGCCAACCGCGCCACATCCCAGGGCTGGTCGTTCAACAGGTTCGGTGCGCCTACCGGAATCAGCTCCTCGGGAAACAGCAAGCTTGCCTCCCAGTCGCTAGGAAAATGCCCGTTGCCCAGTAATACCGCGCAATCGAAAGGCTCTGTGTTGAAGTCCACTGAATCGACGTCCATCCAGGCGCTGGTCAGTTGCACTTCATTGCCGGGCTGAAGATGCCGGAAGCGACTCAGGCGTGCCAACAGCCAACGCATGGTCAAAGTGGACGGCGCCTTCATGCGCAGGATGCCATCTTCGCCGTGCAAGGTATGACAGGCCCGTTCCAGCGCCATGAAACCTTCACGCACGCCCGGTAGCAGCAACCGCGCCGCTTCGGTCAACTGCAGGTTGCGGCCACTGCGCTGGAACAGCCGACAGGCAAAGTGCTCTTCGAGCGTACGAATATGCCGGCTGACGGCACTTTGAGTAATCGACAGTTCTTCGGCCGCCCGGGTGAACGAGCTGTATCGCGCCGCCGCTTCGAATGCCCGCAACGCATAAAGAGGAGGGAGACGACGAGACATCGGGAAAAGCTCCTATGGCGATATTTACGCACCCTATCAGAAAGCTCTCAGCATGAGTTTTAATCATGCCAGTGATCGCTTTTATCCTTTTGTGCAAACCGCTGAGAGCGCCGAGAATCGCCGTTTTACAGCCTTGTTTGAACATGGAGTGTGATGATCATGCGGCATCCGGTGCGAATCGAACTGTGGGCTATCCTGCGGCTGGCAGGGCCGTTGATTGCCTCGCAGTTGGCGCACATGCTGATGGTCCTGACCGACACCCTGATGATGGCGCGCCTGAGTCCCGAGGCCCTGGCAGGCGGCGGGCTCGGAGCGGCGACCTATTCATTCGTGTCGATTTTCTGCATCGGTGTGATCGCCGCAGTGGGCACATTGGTGGCGATTCGGCAGGGTGCCGGTGATGTCGAAGGCGCCACCCGACTGACTCAGGCCGGGTTGTGGCTGGCCTGGTTGATGGGGTTGGTGGCCGGGCTCCTGTTGTGGAACCTCAAGCCGGTACTGTTGCTGTTCGGCCAGACCGAAACCAACGTCCTGGCCGCCGGCCAGTTCCTGCTGGTGCTGCCATTCGCCCTGCCCGGCTATCTGAGTTTCATGGCCCTGCGCGGCTTTACCAGCGCCATTGGCCGGGCTACCCCAGTGATGGTGATCAGTCTCGGCGGCACGGTGGCCAACTTCCTGCTCAATTACGCACTGATCACCGGCATGTTCGGCCTGCCAAAACTGGGCCTGATGGGAATCGGCCTGGTCACGGCGATCGTCGCCAACTGCATGGCTCTGGCGCTCGCCTGGCATATTCACCGGCATCAAGCCTACCGTGCCTATCCGTTGCTCAATGGTCTGTCGCGGCCCAATCGTCAGTACCTCAAGGAACTGTGGCGCCTGGGTCTGCCCATTGGCGGCACTTACGCAGTGGAAGTCGGACTGTTCGCGTTCGCCGCGCTGTGTATCGGCACCATGGGCAGCACGCCATTGGCGGCGCACCAGATCGCTCTGCAGATTGTCTCGGTGGCATTCATGGTCCCGGCGGGGATGTCGTATGCGATCACCATGCGCATCGGCCAGCACTATGGCGCCGGGCAACTGCTGATGGCACGGCTGGCCGGTCGGGTCGGAATCGGCTTCGGCGCAGCGGTCATGCTGGCGTTCGCGATGGTGTTCTGGCTGCTGCCAAACCCATTGATCGGCTTGTTCCTGGACCACGAAGACCCGGCGTTTCGCGGAGTAATCGAGCTGGCGGTGAGCCTGTTGGCGGTAGCAGCGTGGTTCGAGCTGTTCGACGGCGCGCAAACCATTGCCATGGGCTGTATCCGTGGGCTCAAGGACGCCAAGACCACCTTCCTGGTGGGCCTGGGCTGTTATTGGCTGATTGGCGCACCGGCGGCATGGTGGATGGCCTTCCATCTGCACTGGGGCCCGACCGGCGTCTGGTGGGGCCTGGCCCTTGGCCTGGCCTGCGCGGCGGTGAGCCTGACCTTGGCATTTGAGTGGAAGATGAAGCGGATGATCCGCAGTGAGCCTCTGCGGCACCAGGGCTTTGAAACGGTCCAGGCCGACTGAAATCCCATGCGGGAGCAGGCTCGCTCCCACAAGGCTTGGCATCAGCCGATTTCCAGCACCGACTGCTGGCTGCCGTCAAACGTCAGGTATTCCACCAGCTCCGCCAGGGGCAACGGCTTGCTGATCAAAAAGCCCTGCACCTGGTCGCAGCCGTAACCGCGCAGCAAATCCAGTTGCTCCCGGGTTTCCACACCCTCGGCCACCACTTCCAGGTTGAGGTTGTGGGCCAGGTTGATCATCGCGTGGACCAATTTGCGATTTTCCTCGCGCTGCTCCATGCCACCCACGAAGCTCTTGTCGATCTTGAGCAAGGCGATGGGCAGGCTGTTGAGGTGCACGAACGAGGAGAAGCCGGTGCCGAAATCGTCCAGGGAAAAGCGCACCCCCAGGCGACCCAGGGCGTCCATGGTCTGCTTGACCAGTTCGCTGCGGCGCATGACGGCGGTTTCGGTGAGTTCGAATTCCAACCACTGCGCCTCGACACCGCGTTCGGCGATCAGGCGGCTCAGGGTCGGCAGCAACTGGCTGTCCTGGAACTGCCGGAACGACAGATTGACCGCCATGTGCAGGGGCGCCAATCCCCTTTCACGCAGCGCCTGCATGTCCCGCAATGCCCGGGAAATCACCCAGTAGCCCAGCGGTACGATCAGCCCGCTCTGTTCGGCCAGTGGCACGAACTCACTGGGTGGCAACAGCCCGCGTTCGTTATGACGCCAGCGCACCAGGGCTTCGAGGCCGACGATGGTGCCGCCATCGAGGCTCAGCCGGGGTTGGTAATGCAACTCCAGCTCGTCGCGCCGCAGCGCCCGACGCAACTCGCTCTCCAGGTCGGCGAGGCTGCGGGCGTTACGATTGATGCGTTCGTTGAAGATATGAAAGGTGCAGCCCTGGGTGCTCTTGGCCTGCTGCATGGCGATATGGGCGTGCCACATCAGCGGGTCCGCGCCGGCCTGGGCGCGAGCGTGGGCGATCCCCAGGCTGCAACCGATCAGCAGGCTTTCGCCATCGACCCAATAGGGTTCGGCCATGGCTTCGGTGATGCGCTCGGCCATCCACTCAGCCCGCTGAGGCGCCCTGCGGGTGTCGATCAGCAGCGCAAATTCGTCGCTGCCCAAGCGCGCCAGTTGATCGCCGGCTTCGAGCGAACCTTTGAGCCTCGACACTACTTGCAGGATCAAACGGTCACCGGCCTGGTGGCCGAGGGCATCGTTGGCATGACGGAAGTTATCCAGATCCAGATGCCCGAGCGCCAGGCCACGGCCTTCGTTCTCAGCCAGGCGCGCTGCCAGCAGGGTTTGGAAGCCCTGGCGATTGGCGATGCCGGTCAGCGGATCCTGTTCGGCAAGCCGCTGCAGCGTGTTTTCCAGCACTCCGCGCTCGCGCACATGGCGCAGGCAACGGCGCAGAGTGGCGCCATCGAGCACATCACGTACCAGCCAATCGCTGACACCATCAGGTGCAGTGGTGGGCTCGTGCTCGAGCAACAGGACCGTCGGCAAACGGCAACGACCGGGTGCCGGCTGCAACGCCGCGACGGTCAGCAGCACCGCGTTGTGGTTGTCTTCGAACAGGCTGCTGACCGACTCCCAGCTCGGGGCACTGATCAACACGACCGACGGCCCCATGGGGGCCAGGCACTCGCGCAAAATCGCTGACCATACCGGCTCTTCGGCCAATAGCAGCAAACGCAAGGGTTCGACAGACGTTGACAAGCTGACTCCCTAGACTCTGCAAGGTAATAGGCGCAGGGCATTATGACCTGCTGACCGCTAATGACCAATGCCAATGGTTCTCAAACACTTGCTTCAGACGGCTTTTCTTACCCTCGAAGCCGAACGCTGGACGCCCATTCGCCCCACATCCTGCGTGAAAGTAACAAAAGCGGCAAATGACAATGCAGTGTTGCGTCACAAGTCGGACAGAGCAGCACAATTCTGTGAGCCTGTTAAAATGCCGGCCCATTTCGCAAACGACTCCCTGACCCTGTCATGTCCCGACTCAATCCCCGGCAGCAAGAAGCCGTGAACTATGTCGGCGGCCCTCTTTTGGTGCTCGCCGGTGCAGGCTCCGGCAAGACCAGTGTGATCACCCGCAAGATCGCGCACCTGATCCAGAACTGCGGTATCCGCGCCCAGTACATCGTCGCCATGACCTTCACCAACAAAGCCGCCCGGGAAATGAAAGAGCGGGTCGGCGGCCTGCTGCGCGCCGGTGAGGGCCGTGGCCTGACGGTCTGCACTTTCCACAACCTGGGCCTGAACATCATCCGCAAGGAACATGCACGGCTGGGCTACAAGCCGGGTTTCTCGATTTTCGACGAGACCGATGTCAAGGCGCTGATGACCGACATCATGCAAAAGGAATATTCGGGCGACGACGGCGTGGACGAGATCAAGAACATGATCGGCGCCTGGAAAAACGACCTGATCCTGCCGCCCCAAGCCTTGGAAAACGCCCGCAATCCCAAGGAGCAGACCGCCGCCATCGTGTACGCCCATTACCAGCGCACGCTCAAGGCGTTCAACGCGGTGGACTTCGACGACCTGATCCTGCTGCCGGTCAAGCTGTTCCAGGACCACGCCGACATCCTCGAGAAATGGCAGAACAAGGTCCGCTACCTGCTGGTGGATGAATACCAGGACACCAATGCCAGCCAGTATCTGCTGGTGAAGCTGCTGATCGGCATCCGCAACCAGTTCACCGTGGTGGGCGACGACGACCAGTCGATCTACGCCTGGCGTGGTGCGCGGCCGGAAAACCTGATGTTGCTCAAGGAAGACTACCCGTCGCTCAAAGTGGTGATGCTGGAGCAGAACTACCGCTCCACCAGCCGCATCCTGCGTTGCGCCAACGTGCTGATCTCCAACAACCCCCACGAGTTCGAAAAGCAACTGTGGAGCGAGATGGGCCACGGCGACGAGATCCGCGTGATTCGCTGCCGCAACGAAGACGCCGAAGCCGAGCGCGTGGCCATGGAAATCCTCAGCCTGCACCTGCGCACCGACCGACCGTACAGCGACTTCGCCATCCTGTATCGCGGTAACTACCAGGCCAAGCTGATCGAGCTGAAATTGCAGCATCACCAGATCCCCTATCGCCTGTCGGGGGGCAACAGCTTCTTCGGCCGTCAGGAAGTAAAGGACCTGATGGCTTATTTCCGCCTGATCGTGAACCCGGACGACGACAACGCCTTCTTGCGAGTGATCAACGTCCCACGCCGGGAAATCGGCTCGACCACCCTGGAAAAACTCGGCAACTACGCCACCGAGCGCAAAATCTCGATGTACGCCGCCACCGACGAAATCGGCCTGGGCGAGCATCTGGACAGCCGCTTCACCGACCGTCTGGCGCGCTTCAAGCGCTTCATGGACAAGGTGCGCGAACAGTGCGCCGGCGAAGACCCGATCTCGGCGCTGCGCAGCATGGTCATGGACATCGACTACGAGAACTGGCTGCGTACCAACAGCTCCAGTGACAAGGCCGCGGACTACCGCATGGGCAACGTCTGGTTCTTGATCGAGGCGTTGAAAAACACTCTGGAAAAGGACGAAGACGGCGACATGACCGTCGAGGACGCCATCGGCAAACTCGTGCTGCGGGACATGCTCGAACGCCAGCAGGAAGAGGAAGACGGCGCCGAAGGCGTGCAGATGATGACCCTTCACGCCTCCAAGGGCCTGGAATTCCCCTACGTGTTCATCATGGGCATGGAAGAAGAAATCCTGCCCCACCGCTCCAGCATCGAAGCCGACACCATCGAAGAAGAACGGCGCCTGGCCTACGTCGGTATTACCCGCGCACGTCAGACGCTGGCCTTTACCTTCGCCGCCAAGCGCAAGCAATACGGCGAGGTGATCGACTGCGCCCCGAGCCGCTTCCTCGATGAGCTGCCGCCGGACGACTTGGCCTGGGAAGGCAATGACGACACACCGACCGAGGTCAAGGCCGTTCGCGGCAATAGCGCCCTGGCCGATATACGAGCGATGCTCAAGCGCTAGAATCGACTACTTTTTACCGAACTTTTTACCAAATCCAGGGGCGCCGAAGGCGTCATTAAAGGAGGCTTGATGGAAGCCCTGCACCAGAAAATTCGTGAACACGGCATCGTACTTTCCGATCAGGTTCTGAAAGTCGATGCTTTTCTGAACCACCAGATCGACCCGCAATTGATGAAGCTGATCGGCGACGAATTTGCCGCGCTGTTCAAGGACTCGGGCATCACTAAAATCGTTACCATCGAAGCCTCGGGAATTGCCCCGGCGATCATGACCGGCCTGAACCTGGGCGTTCCGGTGATTTTCGCCCGCAAGCAACACTCTCTGACCCTGACGGAGAACCTGTTGTCCGCGACCGTGTATTCGTTCACAAAAAAGACCGAAAGCACCGTGGCCATCAGCCCGCGCCACCTGACCAGCAGCGACCGGGTACTGATCATTGATGACTTCCTGGCCAACGGCAAAGCCTCCCAGGCGCTGATCTCCATCATCAAGCAGGCCGGCGCCACCGTGGCAGGCTTGGGGATCGTGATCGAGAAATCGTTCCAGGGTGGACGTGCGGAGCTGGATGCCCAAGGCTATCGCGTTGAATCGTTGGCCCGGGTGCAATCGCTGGCCGGTGGTGTCGTGACCTTTATCGAATAATCGCCCTGCATCCCTGTGGGAGCGAGCCTGCTCGCGATGAGGCCGGCACATCCAACACCAATGTTGACTGACAGTCCGCTATCGCGAGCAGGCTCGCTCCCACAGGGGCTTTGAAGTGGCCGTTAAGGCGCGGTGATCTTGAGACCGGCGAGCAACAAGCGCTGACCCAGCTCTTCTTTCAGCCCTTCGGCGCTCGCCAACTGCATCCGCTCCAAATGCTCGGGAAACTCCGACGGCGGCGGCGCATCCAGTGCAGCCTTGCCCAGCTCCAGCATTTCGGTGAGTTTGAACTTGCTCTTGAGCCAGTTCAGCGCCCGCAACAGGTCCCGCTCCACCCCGTCGAAATCGCTGCCCAGCGGATACTCCGGGAACAAATTAGGATGCCGTGCCTGGATGGCCTGCAAGCGTTCCGAGGTGTTCTCGGCGAAGCGCGGATCGAGGCGAAAATCCTTCGGCAACTTGCCGGCATTTTGCGCCTGCTCGATCAGCTCCGGCTGGAAGCGTGAGTCGCTGATGTTCAGCAGCGCCTCGATCACCGCGGCATCAGTCTTGCCCCGCAGGTCAGCGATACCGTATTCAGTCACCACGATGTCTCGCAAGTGTCGGGGAATGGTGCAATGGCCGTATTCCCAGACGATGTTCGAACTGATCTCGCCCCCCGCCTCGCGCCAACTGCGCAGAAGCAGAATGGAGCGCCCGCCCTCCAGCGCATGGCCCTGGGCAACGAAGTTGTACTGCCCGCCGACGCCGCTGAGTACGCGACCATCTTCCAGTTGGTCCGCCACCCCGGCGCCCAGCAAGGTCATGGTGAAAACCGTGTTGATAAAACGTGCATCGAGTCGCTGCAGGCGCTTGAGTCTTTCCTGGCCGTACAGCTCGTTGATGTAACTGATGCGGGTCATGTTGAATTCGAGGCGCCGATTCTGGGGCAACTCGCGCAAGCGTTCGTAAAAACTGCGAGGGCCGAGGAAGAATCCGCCATGGATGCAGATGCCATCGGGTTGCGCCGCCTCGTCGAGGGTACCGGCGTTGGCTCGTTCCTGGGTCGGCTCGTCGGGATAGACCCTGCGCCGGATAATTCCGGCCTCTGCCAGCACCAGCAAGCCGTTGACGAACATTTCGCTGCAACCGTACAACCCTTTGGCAAAGGGTTCGACCCCACCCTCACGCTCGATCAACTGCGCCCACTGGCTGAGATTCAGCTCCGCCAGCAACGCCTGGTAAGCGGCATTGTCGGCTTGACGCGCCAGCAGCGCCGCCGTCAACGCATCGCCCATGGAGCCGATGCCGATCTGCAACGTACCGCCGTCACGCACCAGGGCACTGGCGTGCAGGCCGATCATATGATCCTGAAACCCCACCGGCATGTTCGGCGTGGAAAACAGCGTGTGGCTGTCCTTTTCGTCGATCAACAGATCGAACGTGTCGATGCCGACTTCCGCATCACCGGGCATGTATGGCAGATCACTGTGAACCTGGCCCACCATGAGGATGGTCTCCCCCGCCGCACGCCGCTTGGCGACCATCGGCAGCAGGTCGAGGGTGATGTCCGGGTTGCAACTCAGGCTCAGGCGGTCAGGATGCTGCGCATCACTGGCCACCAGTTGCGCGATCAGGTTCAAGCCGGCGGCATTGATGTCCCGCGCGGCGTGGCTGTAGTTGCTGCTGACGTAATCCTGCTGGGCCGACGCGCTGTGCAACAGGCTGCCCGGTTGCAGGAAGAATTGCTGAACGTGGATGTTGGCCGGCAGGCTGTCACGGTGCAGATCGGCCAGGTAATCCAGTTCCGGATAATCGCCAAAGACCCGTTCGATAAAGGGCTCGAGAAAGCGCTTCTGCAAACCATCGCCCAGATTGGGTCGGCCCAGGCTCAGAGCGGTGTAGATGGTCAGTTGTCGCTCAGGCAGTTGCGCGATACGCCGGTACAGGGCGTTGGCGAACAGATTGGGTTTGCCCAACCCCAGGGGCATGCCCAGATGAATGTGCGCTGGCAGGCGCGCGAGTACGTCATCCACCGCCTGTTCGATTGAACACAACTGCACCATCCGACCCTCCGGGACATTCCATGAATGTGGGTTGGACCGAGCTTGCCGGGTCTTGGTTGCGATGAACAGCCTTTGTAAAACCACCGGGCACAAAAAAGCCGCTCGTAAGCGGCTTTCTTGCGGAAGATGCTGGCTATTACAGACCCGACATCTCTTTGATCGCGCCCATGAGCTCTTCATCCGAGCAATCGGCGCAGGTGCCTTTAGGCGGCATGGCGTTGATGCCAGTGATCGCCTTGGCCAGGATGCCGTCGAGGCCGCCCTGATGATCGGCGCGCTCTTTCCAGGCAGCCGTGTCGCCGATTTTCGGAGCGCCCAGCAGGCCGGTGCCGTGGCAAGCATTGCAGTGTTTTGCAATAACATCCTTCGGCGTCTTGGCTCCACCGCCGCCAGCCGAAGCCACGACCTCCATGCCCTTGCATTCCTGCCCCTGAACGCAGACCTGGCCGACCGGTTCAAGGCGCTTGGCGATTTCGTCGTTGGGCGCTGCTTGGACACTGGCTGCCCATAGGGCCAATACGGTTGCTGGTGCAGCCAGCATTTTCATAATTAGATTCACGCGTACACCCTCAATGGTGGCTAGTCACGCCTGCGGCCACGGTTTGCAGGCGGGCGCAAGTATAGCGGGAAGGCCGTCACACTGAAACAACCCCAAAGTCGCAAGGGTCTTGTTTGTCATGACAGCTCATCCTTCGGGCGCCTTTGCCGTCCGGGCACGGCGCCTCTTTTCCTAGAAATTGGCCGGTGTGGCTGCGCTGATCAGTCGCGCCGGCGCATCGAACGGATTACGGAAACGGTGTGGCTTGGTGCTCTCGAAATAGTAGCTATCGCCCGCTTCGAGTACGAAGGTTTCGGCGCCGACCACCAACTCCAGCCGCCCTTCCACCAGAATCCCGGTCTCTTCGCCCTCATGGGTAAGCATCTCGTCACCGGTATCGGCGCCAGGCGGGTAGATCTCGTTGAGAAAGGCAATCGCCCGGCTGGGGTGAGCCCGGCCCACCAGTTTCATGGTGACGGCACCGTCGGAAATGTCGATCAGTTCATTGGCTTTGTAGACGATCTGAGTCGGTTTCTCCTGCAGAATTTCTTCGGAGAAAAACTCGACCATGGACATGGGAATCCCGCCAAGGACCTTACGCAGCGAGCTGATCGAGGGGCTGACGCTGTTTTTCTCGATCATCGAAATGGTGCTGTTGGTGACGCCCGCGCGCTTGGCGAGTTCACGCTGGGAAAGGCCTTTGAGTTTACGAATGGATTGCAGTCGTTCACCGACGTCCAATGCTGGAGCCTCCAGGGAATCAGGTTGTGTGGAAAGTGAGCGTTATCATGGCGACAGCGTTCAGTATTTACAACACTTTGACCTCAATCCCGTGCGGTGAAGCGACTTTCGGTAGATTGCGCTTTGCGTCAGCCCCCGGAATAGAGCCGTGGAACCCGGCGCAGGTTGCAGAAAATCTGATAAGGAATCGTGCCGGCCGCCTTCGCGACATCACTGGCCAGGATAGTCTTGCCCCACAGCTCCACGGTCGAACCGAGCCCGGCGTTGGGGATATTCGTCAAGTCGACACACAGCATGTCCATGGAGACCCGACCGACCAGTTGACTAGGCTGCCCGTGCACCAGCACCGGCGTACCGTTCGGCGCCTGGCGCGGGTAACCGTCGGCGTATCCCATGGCAACCACGCCGACCCGCGTCGGTTGCGCGGTGACAAAACGGGCGCCATACCCCACCGGCTCGCCGGCGGGCAATTCACGCACGCTGATGATCTTGGACTCCAGAGTCATGACCGGCTGCAGCCGCGCAGCGACGGCGTTGGCTTCCTCGAAGGGGGTCGCACCGTACAGCATGATGCCTGGCCGCACCCAGTCGCTTGGTATCTGCGGCCAACCCAGCACTGCCGGGGAGTTGCGCAAACTGATCTGCGCCGCCAGCCCCTGGCGGGCCGCCTCGAACACGGCCAGTTGCTCGGTGCTGCTGGGATCGTGCAGTTCATCGGCGCGGGCGAAATGGCTCATCAACACGATCTTCGCCACCTTGCCGCTGGCCAGCAGTCGACGATAGGCCGCCTGATAATCCGCCGGATGCAGCCCCACCCGATGCATCCCCGAGTCGAGCTTGAGCCAGACCGTAATCGGCCTGCTCAGGGTCGCGTTTTCAATCGCTTCGAGCTGCCACAACGAATGCACCACACACCAGAAATCGTGCTCGACGATCAGCGACAGTTCATCGGCCTCGAAGAATCCTTCCAGCAGCAAGACCGGCCCACGAATCCCGCCGGCCCGCAGTTCCAGCGCTTCTTCGATGCAAGCCACGGCAAACCCATCGGCCGTGTCCTGCAAAGCCTCGGCGCAGCGCACTGCGCCGTGCCCATAGGCATCGGCCTTGATCACCGCAAGAGCTTTGGCCCCCGTCACTTCGCGGGCCAATTGGTAGTTGTGACGTAAGGCTTGAAGGTCGATCAGAGCACGGGCAGGACGCATGGCGGCAGGCTTCTAGGCGGACTAGGTAAAAAAAACGGCGCTGGCTGACGGCATGAACCACCAACAGCACCGCAAGAGGGATCGTTTTCCGGGTTTAGGGCAGCGCTGCCACGACGGACAGCTCCACCAGGATTTCCGGTTCGCACAGTTTGGCTTGCACAGTGGCCCGGGCCGGCGCGACGCCCTTGGGCAGCCATTTGTCCCAGATCGCGTTCATGCCTTCGAAATGGGCGTCGATGTCTTTCAGGTAAATCGTCACCGACAACAGATGATTTTTGTCGGTCCCGGCCAGGTCCAGCAAACGCTCGATATTGGCCAGGGTTTCACGGGTCTGCTGTTCGATACCGGCACTCATGTCGTCGCCAACCTGCCCGGCCAGGTAAACAGTGCCGTTGTGCAGGACGACCTGACTCATGCGGTCATTGGTGAGCTGGCGCTGGATTGACATGTTTTGCAGACTCCTGGTGTTTACTGCCATAACGGGAAATATCGAGGCCTTCGGCGCTGATCTGTGGTTTTTTCTTCGCCATCAGATCCGCCAGCAAGCGCCCGGAACCACAGGCCATGGTCCAACCGAGGGTGCCATGGCCGGTGTTCAGGAACAGGTTCTTGAACGGGGTGGCGCCCACGATCGGCGTGCCATCCGGGGTGGTCGGACGCAGGCCGGTCCAGAAACTGGCCTGGGCCAGATCGCCGCCCTGAGGATAAAGGTCGTTGACGATCATCTCCAGGGTTTCACGCCGACGCGGGTTGAGAGACAGGTCAAAACCGGCGATTTCCGCCATGCCGCCCACACGGATGCGGTTATCGAACCGGGTAATCGCGACCTTGTAGGTTTCGTCGAGAATGGTCGAGGTCGGAGCCATCGCCGGATTGGTGATCGGCACCGTCAGGGAATAACCCTTGAGCGGATACACCGGCGCACGAATGCCCAGCGGTTTGAGCAATTGCGGTGAATAACTGCCCAGGGCCAGGACGTAGCGGTCAGCGGTTTCCAGCTTGCCGTCGATCCAGACGCCGTTGATGCGATCACCGGCGTAGTCCAGGCGCTGGATATCCTGGCCAAAGCGGAATTCCACACCGAGTTTCACGGCCATTTGCGCCAGGCGCGTGGTAAACATCTGACAGTCGCCAGTCTGGTCATTGGGCAGACGCAAGGCACCCGCCAGGATGTCGGTGACATTGGCCAACGCCGGCTCGACGCGGGCAATGCCTTCACGGTCCAGCACTTCGAAGGGCACACCGGACTCTTTCAGCACGGCGATGTCTTTGGCCGCACCATCAACCTGAGCCTGGGTACGGAACAATTGAGTGGTCCCCAGACTGCGGCCTTCGTAGGCAATCCCGGTTTCGGCGCGCAGTTCGTCGAGGCAGTCGCGGCTGTACTCGGACAGGCGCACCATGCGCTCCTTGTTCACGGCATAACGATTGGCGGTGCAGTTGCGCAGCATCTGCGCCATCCACAGGTACTGGTCGATGTCAGCGGTGGCTTTGATCGCCAGCGGTGCGTGGCGCTGCAACAGCCACTTGATGGCCTTGAGTGGCACACCTGGTGCGGCCCACGGCGAGGCATAACCCGGCGACACCTGGCCGGCATTGGCAAAACTGGTTTCCATGGCTGGCGCCGGCTGACGATCAACCACCACGACTTCAAACCCGGCACGGGCCAGGTAGTAAGCACTGACGGTACCGATGACGCCGCTACCTAAAACCAGAACGCGCATGTTGAAGCCCTCATCGCGGATAACCGCTGACGTTTTGTTGTACAGACCGTAATGTGCGCAGTTTAGAAAAGATCAGGCAGTGCTTTTCACTATATAAATGCCTATATTTGGCGAGAATTCTCGGCAAAAACCCTTTTCATGGAGGAGCATCACCTGTGCGGACCAACACTCAGACCAAACGTGAGCTGGACAAGATCGACCGCAACATCCTGCGCATCCTCCAGGCGGATGGACGGATTTCCTTTACGGAGCTTGGGGAAAAGGTCGGCCTCTCCACCACCCCCTGCACCGAGCGGGTTCGTCGCCTGGAGCGCGAGGGAATCATCATGGGCTACAACGCCCGGCTCAATCCGCAGCATCTGAAGGGAAGTCTGCTGGTGTTCGTCGAAATCAGCCTCGACTACAAATCCGGCGACACCTTTGAAGAATTCCGGCGCGCGGTGCTGAAATTGCCTCACGTGCTCGAATGCCATCTGGTGTCAGGCGACTTTGACTATCTGGTGAAAGCGCGGATTTCCGAGATGGCTTCGTACCGCAAGCTGCTGGGCGACATCCTGCTCAAGCTGCCCCACGTGCGCGAATCCAAGAGCTACATCGTGATGGAAGAAGTGAAGGAGAGCTTGAACCTGCCGATTCCGGATTGAGGGGCGTTCTTGGCTACACCAATACCTGCCGGGTGCTGGCCATATATTCGTGAATCTGCTTCTCGACCCGCGGATGAATCAGTTCCACCGGCCGCCGGCCATTGGGACACGGCAAGGTCGCCGTGGTGCCGAACAACCGGCAGATCAGCGGCCGCTCGTCATAGACCGTGCAGCCATTGGGTCCCAAGTGCACGCAGTCGAGCGCTTCCATGGCCGCGTCCTGTTCGGCGCGAGTCTTGCGTGGCAAGCGGGCCATTTCCTCGGGCGAGGTGGTCACTGGCCCGCAGCAGTCATGGCAGCCCGGTACGCACTCGAACGAGGGAATCTGTTGGCGCAGCGTGCGGATTTTTTGACTGTTGCAGCTCATCGAAGCGGCTACCGAGACGGGACAAGGCAGGATTTTGCACGAAAAGCCCTGTCCCAGACAGCGCCAACCGACCGGTGTTGCCCATGGACGAATCCCCGGCTTATGCTCCGTAAAATTTCTCAAACACAATAATCAGGATTACGCACATGAACGCCCGTGTTCAGCAACCTGTCCCGAGCCATTCGCACGCCGCCTCTTACTACGCCGCCAGCAGCTTGCCGCAACCGGATCATCCGCTGCTGCAGGGCGAGCTGGTGGCGGATGTCTGCGTGGTAGGCGGTGGGTTCTCGGGGTTGAACACAGCGATCGAACTGGCCGAGCGCGGCATGAGCGTAGTGCTGCTGGAAGCGCACAAGATCGGCTGGGGGGCCAGCGGGCGCAACGGCGGTCAACTGATTCGCGGCGTCGGTCATGGCCTCGATCAGTTCGCCCCGGTCATCGGTGCCGACGGCGTACGCCAGATGAAGCTCATGGGCCTTGAGGCGGTGGAAATCGTCCGTCAACGGGTCGAGCGCTTTCAGATCCACTGCGACCTCACCTGGGGTTATTGCGACCTCGCCAACAAGCCAGGCGACCTGGAAGGTTTCGCTGAGGACGCCGAAGAGCTGCGCAGCCTGGGGTATCGCCATCAGACCCGGCTGCTGCAAGCCCACGAAATGCACAGTGTGGTGGGTTCGGATCGCTACGTCGGCGGCCTGATCGACATGGGCTCGGGCCATTTGCATCCGCTGAACCTGGCCTTGGGCGAAGCCTGCGCCGCGCAGCAACTGGGGGTCCGGCTGTTCGAACAATCGGCGGTCACGCGCATTGATTACGGCCCTGAAGTGAAGGTGCACACCCAACAGGGCGCGGTCCGGGCCGAGACCCTGGTGCTGGGCTGCAACGCCTACCTCAATGGGCTCAACCCGGAACTCAGCGGCAAAGTGCTGCCCGCCGGCAGCTACATCATCGCCACCGAGCCCTTGAGCCAGGCTCAGGCCCAGGCATTGTTGCCGCAGAACATGGCGGTCTGTGATCAACGGGTGGCGCTGGATTACTACCGGCTTTCCGCGGATCGACGCTTACTGTTCGGCGGAGCCTGCCATTACTCGGGTCGTGACCCGCAAGACATTGGCGCGTACATGCGTCCGAAAATGCTCAAGGTGTTCCCGCAACTGGCGCAGGTGAAAATCGACTTTCAATGGGGCGGGATGATCGGCATCGGCGCCAACCGCTTGCCGCAGATCGGTCGACTCAAGGATCAGCCCAACGTGTACTACGCCCAGGCCTACTCTGGTCACGGAGTGAATGCCACGCACCTGGCCGGCAAGCTGTTGGCCGAAGCCATCAGTGGCCAACAGAGTGGTGGTTTCGATCTGTTCGCCCAGGTGCCGCACATGACCTTCCCGGGCGGGAAGCATCTGCGCTCGCCACTGTTGGCGCTGGGGATGCTGTGGCATCGGTTGAAAGAGTTGGTTTAAAGCGCCCAGCGCTACTGGTGACGCTATCGCGGGCACGCCTTGCTCGCACAGATTGAAAGAGGGCTGTAAGAGCAAGGCGTGCCCGCGATAGCAGTTTCAGGCCCGGTACCGCTTCAAAGCCGCCAGAACGGCTTCAAGCCCTCCTCCCGCGCCTGCTCTCGGCTCAGCCCGATATCACGCAACTGTTCCGGTGTGAGCTCCAACAAGGCCTTGCGTGTATGCAGACGACGCCAGAACAGGGCCCAGCGGCTCAGGCTGGACGGGGCACTGTGCAACATCGCATTGCGTAGCTCCTTTTCCTGCCCCGCCGCCAGTTCCTGGCTGTGTAACGTCAGCCGCACATCGCTCAAGCCGTTCATTTTGATCGCTCCTGTTTACTTGGGTAGCCAGAGCTTTCATGATGCGCGGACGGCCATAATCAATACAGATTCAAACAATGTGTTTTCCATGCATACAGATTGCGGCTTTTCGACACTGAATTGTCTTTTTCCGCCGCAACTGTATTGGTTACCGTTGTCCACTTCATCGAGAGCGCGCCATGACCCTTTATGTGAACCTCGCCGAATTGCTCGGCACCCGCATCGAACAGGGCTTCTACCGTCCCGGCGACCGGCTGCCGTCAGTGCGCGCGCTGAGCATGGAGCACGGTGTCAGCCTGAGTACGGTGCAGCAGGCCTATCGCGTGCTGGAGGACAGCGGGCTGGCGATGCCAAAACCCAAATCAGGGTATTTCGTACCGGCCAGCCGTGAACTGCCGGACCTGCCGGTAGTGGGTCGCCCAGCCCAACGACCGGTGGACATCTCCCAATGGGACCAGGTGCTGGAGCTGATACGCTCGGTACCACGCAAAGACGTGGTGCAACTGGGCCGAGGCATGCCGGATATCAACTCGCCGACCATGAAACCGCTGTTGCGCAGCCTCGCGCAGATCAGCCGCCGGCAAGACATGCCGGGCCTGTATTACGACAACATCTACGGCAACCTCGCGCTGCGCGAACAGATCGCTCGCCTGTCGCTGGACTCGGGTTGCAAACTGGGAGCCGGCGACCTGATCGTCACCACGGGCTGTCACGAAGCGCTGTCGGTCAGCATCCGCGCCACCTGTGAACAAGGCGATATCGTCGCGGTGGACTCCCCCAGCTTTCACGGCGCCATGCAAACCCTCAAGGGCCTGGGCATGAAGGCCCTGGAAATCCCCACCGATCCGCTGACCGGCATCAGCCTGGAGGCCCTGGAGCTGGCGCTGGAACAGTGGCCCATCAAGGCCATACAGTTGACGCCCAGTTGTAACAACCCGCTGGGCTACATCATGCCCGAGGCCAACAAACGCGCGTTGCTGACCTTGGCGCAGCGCTTCGACGTGGCGATTATCGAGGACGATGTGTATGGAGAACTGGCCTACACCTACCCGCGGCCCCGCACGATCAAATCCTTCGACGACGATGGCCGCGTCCTGCTCTGCAGTTCTTTTTCCAAGACACTGGCACCGGGTTTGCGAGTGGGCTGGGTCGCACCCGGCCGCTATCTGGAACGGGTGCTGCACATGAAATACATCAGCACCGGCTCCACCGCACCGCAACCGCAGATAGCCATTGCGGAGTTTCTCAAGGGCGGGCACTTCGAACCGCATTTGCGTCGGATGCGCAGCCAATACCAACGCAATCGCGACGTCATGATCGACTGGGTCAGCCGCTATTTTCCAGCGGGTACTCGCGCCAGCCGCCCGCGCGGCAGCTTTATGCTCTGGGTCGAACTCCCCGAAGGCTTCGATACACTCAAGCTTAATCGGGTCCTGCATGACCAGGGCGTGCAGGTGGCGGTCGGCAGCATATTTTCCGCCTCGGGCAAGTACCGCAATTGCCTGCGCATGAACTACGCTGCCAAACCAACGGCACAGATCGAGGACGCCGTCCGCAAGGTCGGCGCTGCGGCCATTGCGTTGTTGAACGAAACCCGACTCGACGCCGTCTGAGCTTTACTCAGGGAAGCAGCACCCACAAGCCGATCAACGCAAACAAGCGGAACGAGCCTACGTGAGACCCAGACCCATCCTGCCTGTGCTCCTGCTAGTCGCCTCGCTGCTGGGCGGCTGTGCCAGTTTTGACATCACCCGCGAACCTTCCCAGGCGCTCCCGGCAACCGAATCTTCGTTCGGACGCTCGGTACAGACCCAGGCCGCTCCACACGAGGGACGCTCGGGTTTCCGCCTGCTATCTGACAGTACCGACGCCTTCTCCGCCCGGGCCGAGTTGATCCGCAACGCCCAAAGCAGCCTGGATTTGCAGTACTACATCGTTCATGACGGCATCAGCACGCGAATGCTGGTGGATGAATTGCTCAAAGCCGCCGACCGCGGCGTACGCGTGCGCATCCTGCTGGATGACACCACCAGCGATGGCCAGGATCAGATCATCGCGACCCTGGCCGCTCATCCGCGGATCCAGATACGCCTGTTCAACCCACTTCATCTGGGGCGCGCCACCGGGGTAACCCGCAGCCTCGGGCGGCTGCTCAACCTCTCATTGCAACACCGGCGCATGCACAACAAGCTCTGGCTGGCGGACAACAGCATGGCCATCGTCGGCGGTCGCAATCTGGGGGATGAATATTTCGACGCAGAACCCAACCTGAACTTCACCGACATCGACCTGCTTGGCGTTGGGCCGGTGGCCGAACAATTGGGGCACAGCTTCGACCAATACTGGAACAGCGCCCTGAGCAAACCCATCGAACAATTCCTGTCCCGTCGGCCAACCCCCAAGGATCTGGCCAACAGCCGCCTACGCCTGCAAGAGTCACTGGAGCAGACGCACAAGGAAAATCACGCGCTTTACCAGCAGTTGACCTCCTACCGGACCCAACCGCGCCTGGACATCTGGCGCAGGCAATTGATCTGGGCCTGGAACCAGGCGCTGTGGGATGCACCCAGCAAAGTACTGGCCAGGGATGAGCCTGACCCGCAGTTGTTGCTGACCACGCAATTGGGCCCGGAGCTGACGGGGGTCAGTGAAGAACTGATCATGATTTCGGCCTACTTTGTACCCGGCCAGCCAGGGTTGGTCTACCTGACCAGCCGCGCCGATGCCGGAGTGGCGGTGAGTCTTTTGACCAACTCCCTGGAGGCCACCGACGTACCGGCGGTGCACGGCGGTTACGCGCCGTATCGCAGGGCTTTGCTGCAACATGGGGTGCGGCTGTACGAATTGCGTCGCCAGCCCGGGGACACGGGTGGCAGCCCCCATTTGTTCTACAGCAAGTCCTACGGCGAATCGGACTCCAGCCTGCATAGCAAGGCGATCATCTTCGACCGGAAGAAATCCTTCATCGGCTCGTTCAATTTCGATCCGCGTTCAGTGCTGTGGAACACCGAAGTGGGGGTCTTGGTCGACAGTCCCGAACTCGCCGGCCAAGTGCGCGAACTGGCCTTGCAGGGCATGGCACCGGCCCTGAGTTACCAGGCCCGCCTGAAGGACGGGAAGCTGATATGGACCACCGAAGACAACGGCCAACTGCATGACCTGGACCGCGAACCCGGCAGTTGGTGGCGCCGCTTCAACGCCTGGTTCGCCACCACCGTTGGGCTGGAGCGAATGCTGTAGAAGCCCCGGGTTCAGCACGTTTCCCAAGGCTTCACTTTGTTCAGGCAGGTTGCGTGGCGCCAAACGCCCCTTGGCGCAACAACAGAACCACCAAGCCGAACGCTCCCGCGGCCATGAACAAGGGCAGCGCATGCCCACTGATCCATTGACTGCCCGCCCCCGCCGCCAGTGGGCCAATCAGGCAACCGATCCCCCACAACTGGGCAATATGGGCGTTGGCCCGCACCAGTGCATCGTCGCGATAACGCTCGCCGATCAGGATCAGTGACAAGGTGAACAACCCGCCTGCGCTGGCGCCAAACAGCACCCACAGTGGCCAGATCAGCAAGGTATCGATCAGCAGTGGAACCGCCAGGCTCGACAGCATCAGCGCCACCGCACAGCCAGTGAACAACGACCGGCGCGACAGGCGGTCCGCAAGAGCGCCAATGGGCAGCTGCAGCAAGGCATCACCGACCACTACCGTGCTGACCATCGCCAGCGCAATGTCGGCGCTGAAGCCCTGACGCAAACAGTAAACCGGCAGCAGAGTCAGGATCATTGCCTCGAACGCCGCGAACAACGACACCGCCCAGGCGATTGCCGGCAACCCACGACAAAACGCCCATAGATCCTTGAAAGTGACGCTGCAGGCTTCACTGCTGGGCGCACCGCTGCGTCCCAGCAACAGCAACGGCGAAACCAGCAAAAGACCGACACCCACCCAAAAGCCATAGTCGTGATCAGTCCCCAGCGCACCCAGCAGCAACGGACCAGACAACTGACTCAGGGCGTAACTGCTGCCGTACAACGCCACCAACCGTCCGCGCCATTGTTCGATCACCAGTTGGTTGATCCAGCTTTCACCCAGAATGAACACCAGGGTCAGAACGACGCCGATCATCAGTCGCAGCACCAACCAGACCGGGTAGCTGGGCAACAGCGCCAGCAACCCGATGGACACCGCCCCACCCCACAGGCACAAGCGCATCAACGCCGCCGTGCCGAACCGCGCCGCAAGCCGACTCGACACCTTGGCCCCGACCAGCACCCCAACGGCCGGCATGGCGGCCATCACTCCGATGGCAAACGAACCATAACCCCAGCCTTCCAGACGCAGCGACACCAGCGGCATGCTCACGCCCAGCGCCAAGCCGACACTCAGGACAGATGCCAACACGGCGAAATAGGTCGCCCAACGCATTTCCACGCTCCTGTGGATGGTTATCGATTTTCAGGCCCCACAAAACACTGTGGGAGCGAGCCTGCTCGCGATAGGCGCAACATTCAACAGAGTCGTCGACTGTCACACCGCTATCGCGAGCAGGCTCGCTCCCACAGGGGACCAGCACTGCATGCAGCCCCGAACAGGATCCGGGGCCGCCCCTGTCAGAGCTTGATCCAGGTCGCCTTCAGCTCGGTGTACTTGTCGAACGCATGCAGCGACTTGTCGCGGCCGTTACCCGACTGCTTGAAGCCGCCGAACGGTGCGGTCATGTCGCCGCCGTCATACTGATTGACCCAAACGCTGCCAGCACGCAGCGCCTTGGCGGTCAGGTGAGCCTTGGAAATGTCCTTGGTCCATACCGCCGCGGCCAGGCCGTACGGCGTGTCGTTGGCGATCTGGATGGCCTCCTCGGCGGTATCGAAAGCGATGACCGACAGCACCGGACCGAAAATCTCTTCCTGGGCGATTTTCATGGCGTTGCTCACCCCGTCGAAAATCGTCGGCTCGACATAGGTGCCGCCGGTTTCTTCGAGGATCCGCTTGCCGCCGGCCACCAGCTTGGCGCCGTCGCTGTGACCGGCCTCGATGTAGGACAGCACGGTGTTCATCTGCTGGGTATCCACCAGGGCGCCGACATTGGTGGCCGGGTCCAGGGGGTTGCCAGGTTTCCAGCCCTTGAGCGCTTCAATCACCAGCGGCAGGAAGGTGTCCTTGATGGAACGCTCCACCAACAGTCGCGAGCCGGCGGTGCAGACTTCGCCCTGGTTGAAGGCAATGGCACTGGCGGCGGACTCGGCGGCGGCTTGCAGGTCCGGGGCATCGGCGAACACGATGTTCGGGCTCTTGCCGCCGGCTTCCAGCCAGACACGCTTCATGTTGGACTCGCCCGAGTAAACCATCAGTTGCTTGGCGATTTTGGTGGAACCGGTGAACACCAGGGTATCGACGTCCATGTGCAGGGCCAGGGCCTTGCCAACCGTGTGGCCGTAGCCCGGCAGCACGTTCAGCACGCCTTTCGGAATGCCGGCCTCAATCGCCAGTGCGGCAATGCGGATGGCGGTCAGTGGGGACTTTTCAGAGGGCTTGAGCACCACCGAGTTACCGGTGGACAGCGCCGGGCCGAGCTTCCAGCAGGCCATCATCAGTGGGAAATTCCACGGCACGATAGCGCCTACGACGCCCACCGGTTCACGGGTCACCAGGCCCAACTGATCGTGGGGGGTCGCGGCCACTTCATCGTAAATCTTGTCGATGGCTTCACCACTCCAGCTCAACGCTTGAGCTGCACCGGGAACATCAATATTCAAGGAGTCGCTGATCGGCTTGCCCATGTCCAGGGTTTCGAGCAGCGCCAGTTCTTCGGCGTTCTGCTTGAGCAGGCCGGCAAAGCGAATCATGGTCGCTTTACGCTTGCTCGGCGCCAGGCGCGACCAGACACCGGAGTTGAAGGTGGCACGGGCGTTTTCGACGGCGCGCTGGGCGTCGGCGACGTCGCAACTGGCGATCTTGCCCAGCACACGGCCATCCACCGGGCTGAGGCAGTCAAAGGTTTCGCCGGACACCGCATAGGTGTATTCGCCGTTGATGAAGGCACGGCCTTCGATGGTCAGGTCGCGGGCGCGTTGTTCCCAGTCGGCACGAGTCAGGGTGGTCATGCGAGTGTCCTCCTCTTATTGAGTACGAACGCCACGCGATGCGCAGCGCTCCACGAATTCTGCCCGGCCGGCCTGTTTTCGGCGCTGTTTTCGGCGCGGGGCACCCGCCACCCTAAACCAGCGGCTGGTAATGTTTCAATATATTTGACACAACGCTAGCAAACGGCCTTGCGATGTTCGTTTTAATAAACATAGACTTTGGCTCTTCCAGCCATTCGCGCCGTCATTACCGGAGAATTGCCGCATGAGCATCCAGGACATCGTCGATTTCAGTCAGGCCAGTACCACCGCCGAACGCTATCGCCCGGACGCAGCCAAGGTACTCAAGGGTGATCCCGAACAAACGGTGTTCAACCACTACAGCAGCCCTTGCGGGCAAATGAATGCAGGCGTGTGGGAAGGCGCGGTCGGCCAGTGGACGGTCAACTACACCGAACATGAATACTGCGAGATCGTCCAGGGCGTTTCCGTGCTGCGGGACAATGATGGCAATGCCAAGACCCTGCGGGCCGGTGACCGCTTCGTGATCCCCGCGGGGTTCACGGGCACTTGGGAAGTGTTGGAGGCGTGCCGCAAGATTTATGTGGTGTTTGAACAGAAGGTTTGAGGATTTGCATCGTTAGACCTGGCCTCATCGCGAGCAGGCTCGCTCCCACAGGGAATGGTGCTTGCCTGGAACTCGAGCGTTACGCAGCGCCAATGTGGGAGCGAGCCTGCTCGCGATGAGGCCCCAACAGGCAACAAAAATCCGGCAACAAAAAAGGCCCGTATCTTGCGATACGGGCCTTTTTCGTAAGTAGGGAAAAATCAATTACTTGATTTTGCCTTCCTTGTAGATCACGTGCTTGCGAACAACCGGATCATATTTCTTGATCTCGATTTTGTCCGGGGTAGTACGCTTGTTCTTGTCGGTAGTGTAGAAGTGACCAGTACCGGCGCTCGAGATCAAACGAATCAATTCACGCATGATTAGCTCCCTTAAATCTTGCCATCGCGGCGAAGTTCGGCGAGCACGACACTGATGCCACGCTTGTCGATGATACGCATGCCTTTGGCAGATACGCGCAGACGCACAAAACGTTTCTCTTCTTCAACCCAGAAGCGGTGATGCTGCAGGTTCGGCAGGAAACGACGACGGGTTTTGTTGTTTGCGTGGGAAATGTTATTCCCAGTCACCGGACCCTTACCGGTAACTTGACAGACTCTCGACATGCCTCAGCCCTCTAAAACCACATGCCCAACCCGGCATGGGTTGGCCGCTTAATCTCTCAGTCATTTGGCGCCAGGCGCCGCGTTTCTTTAAGGGTCTTACCGGCTACACCTACAGTGAAGGAACCGGGCCCCTAGAAAAGAGCGCTGCTTTATACCAGAAAGACCACAGTGCAACAACTGCCGGTGTGATTTGTCTTCGTTGGAAAGCGACGCGTAACGCCCCCGAACGGCTGGGGCACAGGCTGGCGCCGCCTTTGACCGCTCGTCGCTGCAGGCCGGTTTTTTTTAACCGATGCCGAGCTTGAGCCGTTAATACAGCGTCGCAGGGTGCCGGAAAATGCAAAAAGGGGATAGTCATTTTCCAACGAGGCCACTAGGGTAGGTCTTTTCCAGACTGCACATGCAGATGGGCCTTCGACTTGCACAGGAAACCGACCATGCGCCTCGCTGCCCTCCCACTGTTGCTCGCCCCTCTGCTGATCAGCCCGCTGGCCCAGGCCGCCGCCCTGAGCGTTTGCACCGAGGCCAGCCCGGAAGGATTCGATGTCGTTCAGTACAATTCGCTGACCACCACCAACGCATCCGCCGACGTGCTGATGAACCGTCTGGTGGATTTCGACACCGCCAGCGGCAAGGTCATCCCCAGCCTCGCCGAGAGCTGGGAAGTCTCGTCCGATGGACTGACCTACGTGTTCAAGCTGCGCCCCCAGGTCAAATTCCACCGGACCGAATACTTCACGCCGCGCCGCGATCTGACCGCCGAGGACGTCAAGTTCAGCTTCGAACGCATGCTTGACCCGGCAAACCCTTGGCACAAAATCGCCCAGAGCGGTTTCCCCCACGCCCAGTCCATGCAGCTACCGAGCTTGATCAAGAAAATCGACGCGCTGGACCCGCTGACCGTGCGCTTCATCCTCGATCATGCGGATTCGACCTTCCTGGCCACCTTGAGCATGGGCTTTGCCTCCATCTATTCGGCCGAATACGCCGATCAGTTGATGAAAGCCGGCACGCCAGAAGCACTCAACAATCAGCCCATCGGCACAGGCCCGTTCATTTTCAACCGGTTCCAGAAAGACGCTTCGATTCGCTACAAGGCCAACCACGACTATTTCGCCGGCAAGCCCCAGGTGGATCCGCTGATCTTCGCCATCACGCCGGACGCGAATGTGCGCCTGCAAAAACTGCGGCGCAACGAATGCCAGATCGCCCTGTCACCCAAGCCGCAGGACGTCCAGGCCGCCAGGCAGGAGCCGACGTTGAAAGTGGCGCAGACCGACGCCTTCATGACCGCGTTCGTGGCGATCAACAGCCAGCACCCGCCCTTCGACAAACCCGAGGTTCGACAAGCCGTCAACCTGGCCTTCGACAAGGCCAGCTACCTCAAGGCCGTTTTCGAGGGCACCGCCGAAGCGGCCAAGGGCCCCTACCCTCCGAACACCTGGAGCTACGCCAAAAACTTGCCCGGTTACGCCCATGACCCGGCCAAGGCCCGTGATCTTCTGGCCAGGGCCGGTTTGAAGGACGGCTTTCAGACCACCATCTGGACCCGCCCTTCCGGCAGCCTGCTGAACCCCAACCCCAGCCTGGGCGCGCAGCTGCTGCAGGCCGACCTGGCGCAGATCGGCATTCAGGCCGAGATTCGCGTGATCGAATGGGGCGAACTGATCCGTCGCGCCAAGGCCGGCGAACATGACTTGCTGTTCATGGGCTGGGCCGGTGACAACGGTGATCCGGACAACTTCCTCACGCCGCAGTTTACCTGCGTGGCACTCAAGTCCGGCACCAACTTCGCCCGTTATTGCAACCCGGACCTGGATAAAGTGATCAGTGCCGGCAAAACCACGAGCGAGCAGGGCGTGCGCACCAAACTCTATGAGCAGGCCCAGGCGCAGATCCAGCAACAGGCCCTGTGGCTGCCCCTGGCGCACCCGACCGCGTTCGCCCTGACCCGCAAGGATGTGCAGGGTTACTCGGTCAGCCCGTTTGGGCGGCAGGATTACTCCAAGGTCAGTATCAAGTAACCACTGCCAGCCCCCCCTGTGGGAGCAAAGCTTGCTCGCGATGACGTCGTTACATACAACACTTCTGTTGGCTGTAAAACCGCTATCGCGAGCAAGCTTTGCTCCCACAAGGGATTATTCAAGCCTGACCGTGGCTACATCCACCCATACTCCGCCATGGACAGCGGCTCACCATCGCCGACGATGAAGTGGTCGAGCACCCGCACATCGATCAACTCCAGTGCTTCCTGAAGCCGCTCAGTGAGTACCCGGTCGGCCTGGCTGGGCTCGGTGTTGCCGGAGGGGTGGTTGTGGCACAGGATCAACGCTGCGGCGTTATGGGCCAGGGCGCGCTTGACCACCTGCCGGGGATAGACACTCGCACTGTCGATGGAACCGCGAAACAGCGCCTCATACGCCAGCACCCGATGCCGGGAATCGAGGAACAGACATCCAAACACTTCATGAGGCTCGTGACGCAACATGGCCTTGAGGTAGTCCCGCACGGCCAGCGGGCTCTCCAGCACCGATTCCCGCCGCAAATTTTCGGCCAGATGCCGACGCCCCATCTCCAGCACGGCCTGCAACTGCGCGAATTTCGCCGGGCCCAGCCCCAGATGTGCGTTGAAGGTACGCAGATCAGCCTCGAGCAAAACCCGCAGGCCACCAAATTGATGCAGCAGATGTCGCGCCAGGTCCACGGCGCTTTTACCCGACACACCCGTGCGCAAGAAAATCGCCAAAAGCTCGGCGTCCGAAAGACTCGCCGATCCCAACTCCAGTAACCTCTCCCGTGGCCGCTCGGCCACCGGCCAGTCGCGAATACTCATAGCATCTCCCTGATTGTGGGCGCCGCTGTTCCGTAGCGGTCGCTGTGATATCGTAGCCCATCTTTTTTGCAGGCGATTTGCACCCAGGCAGGCTGCTGCCGTGGGGTTCGTCCTGCACTGACCATTGAAATCGAAAGGCAGGCCTATGCAGCGGCTGTATCGGAAACGCATCGTTCTGGGCGTCGGCGGCGGCATTGCCGCCTACAAGAGCGCCGAGCTGGTCCGCAGGCTTATCGACCAGGGCGCGGAAGTACGGGTCGTCATGACTCGCGGCGGCAGTGAATTCATCACCCCGCTGACCATGCAGGCCCTGTCCGGGCACCCGGTCCACCTGGATCTGCTCGACCCGGCGGCCGAAGCCGCCATGGGTCATATCGAACTGGCCAAGTGGGCCGACCTGGTGCTGATCGCCCCAGCCACGGCCGACCTGATCGCCCGCCTGGCCCAAGGCATCGCCGATGATTTGCTGACCACCCTGGTGCTCGCCACCGACGCCGTGGTTGCCCTCGCCCCAGCCATGAACCAGGCCATGTGGCGCGATCCGGCCACCCAGGCCAATCTGCAATTGCTCCAAAGCCGCGACCTGAAAGTCTTTGGCCCGGCTTCCGGCAGCCAGGCCTGCGGCGATGTCGGCATGGGACGCATGCTCGAAGCCAACGACCTGGCCCAGTGCGCCGCCGACTGCTTCCAGCGCCAGGCACTGACCGGCAAGCATGTGCTGATCACCGCCGGACCGACCCAGGAAAACATCGACCCGGTGCGCTACATCACCAACCACAGCTCCGGGAAAATGGGCTTCGCCCTGGCCGAAGCCGCCGTGGAAGCCGGCGCCCGGGTCACGCTGATCACCGGCCCCGTGCATTTGCCGACCCCTGATCGGGTGACCCGCATCGACGTGGTCAGCGCCCGGGACATGCTGGCGGCCTGCGAAGCGGCTATCCCGTGCGACCTGTTCATCGCCTCGGCGGCGGTGGCGGACTACCGCCCCGAAGTCGTCGCCCCGCAAAAACTTAAGAAAGACCCTACGAGCGGCGACGGCCTGCTACTACAAATGGTGCGCAACCCGGACATCCTCGCGACCATCGCCACCCGCCCGGACCGTCCGTTCAGTGTCGGCTTCGCCGCCGAAACCGAGCACCTGCTCGATTACGCCGCGCGCAAGCTCAAGGACAAGAACCTGGACTTGATCGTCGCCAACGACGTCGCCAACCCGAGCATTGGCTTCAACAGCGAAGAAAACGCCTGCAGCGTGATCGACCGCCAGTTGCATGCCACCCTTTTCGCCCAGACCAGCAAGAGCAAAATTGCCCGCCAGCTGATCACTTTTATCGCCGAACGGCTGAACCAGGTTTAATTGACATGCACGCTCTACAAGCCAAGATCCTCGACCCTCGCATCGGCGCCGAATTCCCGCTGCCGCATTACGCCACACCGGGTTCCGCCGGCCTCGATCTGCGGGCCATGCTCAAGCAGGACACCGTCCTGGAGCCCGGCCAGACCCTGCTGATCCCAACCGGCCTGTCGGTGTACATCGGCGACCCGGGCCTGGCTGCGTTGATCCTGCCGCGCTCGGGCCTGGGCCATAAGCATGGCATCGTACTGGGCAACCTGGTGGGCCTGATCGACTCCGATTACCAAGGCGAACTGATGGTGTCGTGCTGGAACCGTGGTCAAACGGCATTCAACATCGCCGTGGGCGAGCGCATCGCCCAACTGGTGCTGGTACCGGTGGTCCAGGCGCACTTCGAACTGGTGGAAGAATTCGACGAGAGCCAGCGCGGCGCTGGCGGCTTCGGGCATTCCGGCAGCCACTGATCCAGCAGTTTCAGGCCGGGCGTCTCGCCCGGCCCATTTATTAAGCTTCTGTTTCAGGACGAAAAATGCCCACAGGCTGGCCGCAGGGTTTCCCACTTGGAATCAATGTATTAGGCGATAGAGGCGAGGTAACGCTGTCTCATGGCACTTTCCCACCACGAACTCTCTGCCAAAAACGCCGTCATACCCTTCAGTTTGAGCCTGCCGACGCGAACCGTCGGCCTGTCCAGTCATCTTCCTGATAGAGCGCCCCGCCCATGAACACCCCAGCCGCAATCGCCCCAATTTTTCCTGATAGCATCTTCCGCGCCTACGACATCCGTGGCGTGGTACCGGAGACCCTCACCGCCGAAACCGCCTATTGGATCGGCCGCGCCATCGGCTCCCAGAGCCTGGCCCAGGGTGAACCGAACGTGTGCGTCGGTCGCGATGGTCGCTTGTCCGGCCCCGAGCTGGTTGAACAATTGATCAAAGGGGTTGCCGACAGTGGTTGCCATGTCAGCGACGTGGGCCTGGTGCCGACGCCAGCGCTGTACTACGCCGCCAACGTGCTGGCCGGTAAATCCGGCGTGATGCTCACTGGCAGCCACAACCCGTCGAACTACAACGGCTTCAAGATCGTCATCGCCGGCGACACCCTCGCCAACGAGCAGATCCAGGCCTTGCACACCCGCCTCAAGACCAATGACCTGAGCAGCGGCCAGGGCAGCGTCACCAAGGTGGACATCCTGGGGCGCTACAACGATGAAATCGTCAAGGATGTGAAGCTCGCCCGCCGCCTGAAAGTGGTGGTCGATTGCGGCAACGGCGCGGCCGGCGTGATCGCCCCACAACTGATTGAAGCCCTGAACTGCGAAGTCATCCCGCTGTTCTGCGAAGTGGACGGCAACTTCCCCAACCATCACCCGGACCCGGGCAAGCTGGAAAACCTGCAAGACCTGATCGCCAAGGTCGAGGAAACCAACGCCGACCTGGGCCTGGCCTTCGACGGCGACGGCGACCGCGTGGGCGTGGTCACCAACACCGGCAGCGTCGTGTTCCCGGACCGCTTGCTGATGCTGTTCGCCCGTGACGTGGTGGCGCGCAATCCGAACGCCGAAATTATTTTCGACGTTAAATGCACCCGCCGCCTGGTGCCGCTGATCAAGGAATACGGCGGTCGCCCACTGATGTGGAAAACCGGCCACTCGTTGATCAAGAAGAAAATGAAAGAGAGTGGCGCCCTGCTGGCCGGCGAAATGAGCGGCCACATCTTCTTCAAGGAGCGCTGGTTCGGTTTCGACGACGGCATCTACAGCGCCGCACGCCTGCTGGAGATCCTCAGCAAAGAGAAATCCACGGCCGAAGAGCTCTTCGCGACCTTCCCGAACGATATTTCTACGCCGGAAATCAATATCCATGTGACCGAAGAGAGTAAATTCAGCATCATTGATGCACTGCACGACGCTCAATGGGGCGAAGGGGCCGAACTGACCACCATCGATGGTGTGCGGGTCGACTATCCCCAAGGCTGGGGCCTGGTTCGCGCATCCAACACCACGCCGGTGCTGGTGCTGCGTTTCGAAGCCGACAACGAAGCCGAACTGCAGCGCATCAAGGATGTGTTCCACACCCAACTCAAACGTGTTGCACCTGATCTTCAACTACCGTTCTGATTTTTGAAGCACCACCGGAGCCCTGAATGACCCTCGAACGCGAAGCCGCCGCCAATACCGCCAAGGTCCTGTCCGAAGCGTTGCCTTATATCCGACGCTATGTCGGCAAGACCCTGGTGATCAAATACGGCGGCAACGCGATGGAAAGCGAGGAGCTGAAAACCGGCTTCGCTCGCGACATCGTGCTGATGAAGGCTGTGGGCATCAACCCGGTGGTCGTTCACGGTGGTGGCCCGCAGATCGGCGACCTGCTCAAGCGCCTGTCGATCGAGAGCCACTTCATCGACGGCATGCGCGTCACCGACGCGCAGACCATGGATGTGGTGGAGATGGTCCTCGGCGGCCAGGTCAACAAGGACATCGTCAACCTGATCAACCGGCATGGCGGCAGCGCCATCGGCCTGACAGGTAAAGACGCCGAGCTGATCCGGGCGAAGAAACTCACCGTCACCCGCCAGACGCCGGAGATGACCCAGCCGGAAATCATCGACATCGGCCATGTGGGCGAAGTGGTCGGCATCAACACCGACTTGCTGAACCTGCTGGTCAAGGGCGACTTCATCCCGGTAATCGCGCCCATCGGCGTCGGCGCCAACGGTGAGTCGTACAACATCAACGCCGACCTGGTGGCGGGCAAGGTTGCCGAAGCACTGAAAGCCGAAAAGCTGATGCTGCTGACCAACATCGCCGGCCTGATGGACAAGACCGGCAAGGTCCTGACCGGATTGTCGACTCAACAGGTCGATGAACTGATCGCCGACGGCACCATCTACGGCGGCATGCTGCCGAAGATCCGCTGCGCACTGGAAGCGGTCCAGGGCGGCGTTGGCAGTTCCTTGATCATCGACGGTCGCGTACCGAATGCGATCCTGCTGGAGATCTTCACCGATACCGGCGTGGGTACGTTGATCAGTAATCGCAAGCGTCCGTAAGCGACACCCCATGAAAAAAGACCCCGCTCAGCCAGACTGAGCGGGGTCTTTTTTTACACCACTTTTCAGATGATGTTTTCGTGGCGAGGGAGCTTGCTCCCGCTCGATTGCGCAGCGATCGCCAACATGTTGGGGCCGCTGCGCGGCCCAGCGGGAGCAAGCTCCCTCGCCACAAGATCAAAATCAGGAGCCATTTCAGACGCCGAACTGCGCCCGATAAGCCTCAACCGCCGGCAAATGCTGCTTGAGCTGCGGGTCGTCGGCCAAAAACTCCAGCACCTGGGTCAGCGACACGATGCTGACCACCGGAATGTTGAAGTCACGCTCCACTTCCTGGATCGCCGACAACTCACCGTTGCCGCGCTCTTGGCGATTCAGGGCGATCAGCACACCGGCGGCCTTGGCGCCTTCCTGGGAACCGATGATCTGCATCACTTCACGAATGGCGGTGCCGGCGGTGATCACGTCGTCGATGATCAGCACTTCACCGGTCAGCGGCGCGCCCACCAGGCTGCCCCCTTCACCATGAGCCTTGGCTTCCTTGCGGTTGAAGCACCAGGGCAGGTCGCGGCCGTGGTGTTCGGCCAGGGCGACCGCAGTGGTGGCGGCCAGAGGAATGCCTTTGTAGGCCGGGCCGAACAGCACGTCGAACGGAATGCCGCTCTCGACAATGGCCGCCGCATAGAAACGGCCCAGTTGCGCCAGGGCGGCACCGGTGTTGAACAGGCCGGCATTGAAGAAGTACGGGCTCGTGCGGCCGGACTTGAGGGTGAACTCACCGAAGCGCAAAACGCCGCGATCGATGGCAAAACGAATGAAATCGCGCTGATACGCCTGCATGAAAAAAGCCCCAAATACCACGGATTTAGCTAAATAGGTACACGCCGTGTATCATACACGCACGTGATTTTTGGGGCCATTTATGCGGATCATCAGTGTGAACGTCAATGGTATTCAGGCTGCAGTGGAGCGAGGGTTGCTCAGTTGGCTGCAAGCACAGAATGCCGACGTCATCTGCCTGCAGGACACCCGCGCCTCCGCCTTTGAACTGGACGATGCAGCCTTCCAACTGGATGGTTACTTCCTTTATGCCTGCGATGCCGAAGTCCCCGCCCAGGGTGGCGTGGCTTTGTACTCGCGGCTGCAACCGAAGGCTGTCATCAACGGTCTCGGTTTCGAGACGGCGGACCGCTACGGGCGCTACCTGCAAGCCGACTTCGACAAGGTCAGCATCGCGACCTTACTGCTCCCTTCGGGGCAGAACGGCGATGAAGATTTGAATCAGAAATTCAAGTTGATGGACGACTTCGCCCGTTATCTGGATAAACAGCGGCGCAAACGTCGCGAGTACATCTATTGTGGCTCGCTCTACGTGGCGCAACAGAAGCTGGATATCAAGAACTGGCGCGACAGCCAGCAATCCCCGGGTTTCCTGGCGCCGGAACGGGCCTGGATGGACGAGATTGTCGGCAACATGGGCTATGTTGACGCCCTGCGGGAAGTCAGCCGTGAAGGCGACCAATACAGCTGGTGGCCAGACAACGAACAGGCCGAGATGCTCAACCTCGGCTGGCGTTTCGACTACCAGTTGCTGACGCCTGGCCTGCGCCGCTTCGTGCGCAGCGCTCGCCTGCCGCGCCAGCCACGGTTCTCGCAGCATGCGCCACTGATCGTGGATTACGACTGGACGCTGACGATCTGAGTGTCGTTTCGCAGCCACAAAAAAACTGACAGCCATGTCGGTTTTTTTGTGGACAACCCTTTCTACTGTTGGAGCGAGCCTGCTCGCGATGGCGGTGGGTCAGCCAACATTTGTGTTGAATGATGAACCGCTATCGCGAGCAGGCTCGCTCCCACAAGTGGTTACTCGTTGATCGTTATTTGACCAGCCGCCAGGTAAACGGATACCGATACGGCTGCCCTTCATTGGCCTTCACCCCACCGATGATGGTCAGCACCAGCGCACCGATAGCCACCAACCCGAACAGGAAGAAGCCGATCACCACGATCATCAGGAGCAGGCTGATCGCCGAGGCAATTGCCACAGTGATCTGGAAGTTCAGCGCTTCCTTGCCTTGTGCATCGATGAACGGGTCAGTCTCGCGCTTGAGCTGCCAGAGCACCAGCGGGCCGATCAGCGTACCGAACGGAATCCAGATGCCCAACAAGGCGGACAAGTGACAGAACATCGCCCATTGGCGCGCCTCCTTGCTGGGCTGGGGCAGTAGGGTTTGCTCATCACTCATGACGTTCTCCTTGTCTGAAGCGCGAAACGATCAGTCAGCCAGTGCGGCTTCTTGCAGTTCGAAAATCTCGTTCATGCCTTTCTTTGCCAATTCCAGCATAGCGCTCAATTCTTCCGGCTGGAACGGCGCGCCTTCGGCGGTGCCCTGGATTTCGATGAAGCCGCCGGCGCTGGTCATGACCACGTTCAGGTCGGTCTCGGCGGCGGAGTCTTCCAGGTAGTCCAGGTCCAGCACCGGCTCGCCCTGGTACATGCCCACGGAGACCGCGGCGATCATCTGCTTGAGCGGATCGCCGCCCTTGAGGCCGCCACGCTTCTTGATCACTTTCAAGGCATCGGCCAGCGCGACCATGGCGCCAGTGATCGACGCGGTGCGAGTGCCGCCGTCAGCCTGGATCACGTCGCAATCGACATACAACGTCACGTCACCGAGCTTGGACATGTCCAGCGCGGCGCGCAGCGAACGGCCGATCAGACGCTGGATTTCCAGGGTACGTCCGCCCTGCTTGCCGCGGCTGGCCTCGCGCTGGTTGCGCTCACCGGTGGAGCGCGGCAGCATGCCGTATTCGGCGGTCAGCCAGCCTTGACCCTGGCCCTTGAGGAACCGTGGCACACCGTTTTCGACGCTGACGGTGCAGATGACTTTGGTATCACCGAATTCGACCAGTACAGATCCCTCGGCGTGTTTGGTGTAGTTGCGGGTAATGCGGATCGAGCGAAGCTGATCGGCAGCGCGACCACTTGGACGTTTCATAGGGAACACCTGTACAGAGGACGGAAAACTGCCGAGCATTATAGAGCCGTGGGCCGCCATAGGGCAGTTTAAACGTCGCGCGGTCCAAAAAACCGCTGCAACGAGCCAAGCCCCTTTGACCTCTGACCGACGAGCCGCAGCGCTTTGTCACATGCACGGTTTGGGGGCATGCACCTCACTGCGCTACAATCCTGCGCCTTTGCTGCCCTTCGGCTTTTATCCACAGATACCAGGCGCTACGACTAACCGTTGCGTCCGCCTGCATTGCGAGGAATCTTCATGGTGCACAGCATGACCGCCTTCGCCCGCGTCGAGAAAGCCGGCATCCAAGGCACGCTGAGCTGGGAACTGCGCTCGGTCAACAGCCGCTACCTGGAGCCGCACCTGCGCCTGCCCGAATCCTTTCGCGACCTTGAAGGCAGCGTGCGTGAAGCCCTGCGCCAGGGCCTGTCCCGGGGCAAGCTGGAATGCACCCTGCGCTTCACCGAAGAAAGCACCGGCAAGGCCTTGCAGGTGGACCGCGAACGCGCCGCGCAACTGGTGGCTGCCGCCGAAACCGTCGCCAGCCTGATCAAGCACCCCGCGCCTCTGAACCCGCTGGAAGTCCTGGCCTGGCCCGGCGTGCTGGTAGGTGATGCGAGCGACCCGCAGGCCCTGAATGCCGAAGCGCTGGCGTTGTTCAATCAAGGCCTGAAAGAACTCAAGGCCGGCCGCGAGCGCGAAGGCGCGGAACTGGCCCGGTTGATCGACGAGCGCCTGACTTCCATAGAGGAAGACGTCGTCACCCTGCGCGAACTGGTCCCGCAAATGCTCGCCACCCAACGTCAGAAAGTGCTCGACCGCTTCGTCGACATGAAGGCCGAGCTGGACCCGCAGCGCCTGGAACAGGAAATGGTCATGCTCGCGCAAAAAAGCGACGTGGCCGAAGAACTGGATCGCCTGAGCACCCACATCATTGAAGTTCGCCGGGTACTCAAATCCGGTGGTGCGGCCGGTCGCCGCCTGGACTTCCTGATGCAGGAACTCAACCGCGAAGCCAACACACTGGGCTCCAAAGCCTTCGACCCGCGCAGCACCCAGGCTGCGGTCAACCTCAAGGTGTTGATCGAGCAAATGCGCGAACAAGTGCAGAACATTGAGTAAGGCTAACCCGACATGACCCACAGCACCGGCACTCTCTACATCATTTCCGCGCCCTCTGGCGCCGGCAAGACCAGCCTGGTCAAGGCGCTGATTGACGCCGAGCCGCAGATCCGCGTCTCGGTCTCGCACACCACCCGCGCCATGCGCCCGGGCGAAGTGGACGGGGTGAACTATCACTTCGTCGACCGCGAACAGTTCGTGAAAATGGCCGAGCACGGGGACTTCCTCGAGCGCGCCGAAGTCTTCGGCAACCTCTATGGCACCTCGCAAAGCTATCTGCAGCAAACCCTGGACGAAGGCCACGACCTGATCCTGGAAATCGACTGGCAGGGTGCCGAGCAGGTCCGCAAGCTGATGCCCCAGGCCCGTTCGATCTTTATCCTGCCACCGAGCCAGCAGGCCTTGCGCCAGCGCCTGACCAATCGCGGCCAGGACAGCGACGACATCATCGAAGGCCGGATGCGCGAAGCGGTCAGCGAAATGAGCCACTACGTCGACTACGATTACCTGATCATCAACGACGATTTCGCCCACGCGCTGGACGATCTGAAGGCGATTTTCCGCGCCAGCCAGCTGCAGCAGAAACGCCAGCAGCAACGTTTCGGTAAATTATTGGCCGAACTGCTGGGCTGAACAGCCCTTCCCAAAACCGCTGCGACGGCTTTACATTGGAGCTTGTAGCGGGTCGAGGGGCTGGTCAAAAAATCAGCGCTTCCCTAAACGCTGGCGTTTTTTTAAACTGTTGAGTCCGCTCGCCCAACCGGGCAGCGCGCATATTGCATTCGCTCCGAGGAATACCATGGCCCGCGTAACCGTTGAAGACTGCCTAGAACACGTGGAAAACCGCTTTGAGCTGGTCATGCTCTCTACCAAGCGTGCCCGTCAACTGGCCACCGGTGGCAAAGAGCCGTTGGTCCAGTGGGAAAACGACAAGCCTACCGTGGTAGCGCTGCGTGAAATCGCCGAAGGCCTGATGAGCTACGAGTTCATCGCCAACGCTGAAATCGTTGAAGACGAACCGCTGTTCGCAGCGTTCGAGGACGAGTCCAACGAGGCGGTCTAAGCCTATGCCTGGTCGACGTAGCACGGCGCGGGGTCACAGCAAACGGCAGGAGTCATTATCATGCCGAGCATAGACGCCCTCGCCGATCGCTTATCGGCCTACCTCGGCACGGACCAGGTCAACCTGGTCCGCCGAGCCTATTTCTACGCCGAACAAGCCCACGACGGCCAGCGCCGCCGCAGCGGCGAGGCGTACGTCACGCACCCGCTTGCGGTGGCGAACATTCTTGCCGACATGCACATGGACCATCAGAGCCTGATGGCGGCGATGCTGCATGACGTGATCGAAGACACCGGCATCGCCAAGGAAGCGCTGCAAGCGCAGTTCGGCGAAACCGTGGCCGAACTGGTCGACGGGGTCAGCAAACTGACCCAGATGAACTTCGAGACCAAGGCCGAGGCCCAGGCCGAAAACTTCCAGAAAATGGCCATGGCCATGGCGCGCGATATTCGCGTGATCTTGGTCAAGCTCGCCGACCGCCTGCACAACATGCGAACCCTGGAAGTGTTGTCCGGTGAAAAACGCCGGCGAATCGCCAAGGAAACCCTGGAAATCTATGCGCCCATCGCCAATCGCCTGGGCATGCACGCGATCCGCATCGAGTTCGAAGACCTCGGTTTCAAGGCCATGCACCCGATGCGTTCGGCGCGGATCAACCAGGCCGTCAAGCGCGCCCGGGGCAACCGCAAGGAAATCGTCAACAAGATCGAAGAATCCTTGAGCCACTGCCTGACCATCGACGGCATCGAAGGCGAGGTCAGCGGCCGACAGAAACACCTCTACGGCATCTACAAGAAGATGCGCGGCAAGCGTCGGGCCTTCAACGAGATCATGGACGTCTACGCGTTCCGGATCATCGTCGACAAGGTCGATACCTGCTACCGCGTACTGGGCGCTGTACATAATTTGTACAAACCATTGCCTGGGCGCTTCAAGGACTACATCGCGATTCCCAAGGCCAACGGCTACCAGTCGCTGCACACCACGCTGTTCGGCATGCACGGCGTACCGATCGAAATCCAGATCCGCACCCGTGAAATGGAAGAGATGGCCAACAACGGCATCGCCGCGCACTGGCTGTACAAGTCCAGCGGCGACGAACAGCCCAAGAGCACCCACGCCCGGGCCCGCCAGTGGGTCAAAGGCGTGCTGGAAATGCAGCAGCGGGCCGGCAACTCCCTGGAATTCATCGAAAGCGTGAAGATCGACCTGTTTCCGGACGAGGTCTACGTTTTCACGCCCAAAGGCCGGATCATGGAGCTGCCCAAAGGCTCCACGGCGGTGGACTTTGCCTATGCAGTACACACCGACGTCGGCAACAGCTGCATCGCGTGCCGGATCAACCGCCGCCTAGCGCCGTTGTCCGAACCGCTGCAAAGCGGCTCCACGGTGGAAATCGTCAGCGCCGCCGGCGCGCGGCCAAATCCGGCATGGCTCAATTTCGTGGTCACCGGCAAGGCCCGCACGCACATCCGCCACGCCTTGAAGCTGCAACGTCGCTCTGAATCCATCAGCCTGGGCGAACGCTTGCTCAATAAAGTCCTCAACGGTTTCGACAGCTCCCTGGACAAGATCCCGGCTGAACGCGTGCAGATCATGCTCAGCGAGTACCGCCTGGAGCTGATCGAAGACCTGCTGGAAGACATCGGCCTGGGCAATCGCATGGCCTACGTCGTCGCCCGCCGGCTGCTCGGCGAAGGCGAACAGCTGCCTAGCCCCGAAGGTCCCCTGGCCATTCGTGGTACCGAAGGCCTGGTGCTCAGCTATGCCAAGTGCTGCACGCCGATTCCTGGCGATCCGATTGTCGGCCATCTGTCCGCAGGCAAAGGGATGGTGGTGCATCTGGATAACTGCCGCAACATCAGCGAAATCCGCCACAACCCGGAAAAATGCATCCAGCTCTCCTGGGCCAAGGATGTCACCGGCGAATTCAATGTCGAGCTGCGGGTCGAACTGGAGCACCAGCGTGGCCTGATCGCCTTGCTGGCCAGCAGCGTCAACGCCGCCGACGGCAATATCGAAAAAATCAGCATGGACGAGCGCGATGGCCGCATCAGCGTCGTCCAACTGGTGGTCAGCGTGCACGACCGCGTGCACCTGGCCCGCGTGATCAAGAAGCTGCGCGCCCTGACTGGCGTCATCCGCATCACTCGTATGCGCGCATAGCTCCCCATCCATTACAAGGAGTCATAAATGACCAAGACCGTTATCACCAGCGACAAAGCCCCGGCCGCCATCGGTACATATTCCCAGGCAATCAAGGCGGGCAACACCGTGTACATGTCGGGCCAGATCCCGCTGGACCCGAAAACCATGGAACTGGTAGAAGGCTTCGAAGCCCAGACCGTGCAGGTGTTCGAGAACCTCAAGGCCGTGGCCGAGGCTGCCGGCGGTTCGTTCAAGGATATCGTCAAGCTCAACATCTTCCTCACCGACCTGAGCCACTTCGCCAAGGTCAACGAGATCATGGGCAAGTACTTCGACCAGCCTTACCCTGCCCGCGCCGCCATCGGCGTAGCAGCCCTGCCGAAGGGTTCGCAGGTTGAGATGGACGCCATCCTGGTCATCGAGTAACACGCCCGGCGCAGCCTCCCCCCGCTGCGCCGTTTTCGTTTAAGGATTCCACCATGCGCAAAGCGCTTGCTCTTTCGCTGGCTGCCCTGCTGTTGGGCGGCTGCGCCAGCGACCCTGCCGACCGTGATATCAGCGGCACCTGGATCAACCAGGCGGCAATCGACGCCGCCGCCAAGGGCGGCCCGCTGCGCGAGGCGCTGCAGGCCTATGGCCCGAACCTGGAATGGGACGTCAATACCCGAGCCGGCCAGGCGCGTTACACCAACGGTTTCGAGAATGTCGAAGGCAAGCTGCTGGGCGAAGAAGACGGTGCGTGGAAAGTCGATTTCTACGGCAGCTCCGCCAGCGAACTGCAACGCGACGGCGACCAGTTGAACCAATCCGCCACCGAGAACGAGCCGCAGCAAGTGTTCGAGCGCGCCCAGGTCCAGGTGCCCGAGGGTGCGCCGCTGGGCGCCAGTTTCGAACGGGCGCTGTATACCGCTTATCTGGGCGGCACCTGGAACATCGTCAACGGCCCTGGCCAGGGCGCCAGCGTGCAGTTCCAACCCGACGGCCAGGTCAGCGGACTACCAGGCGCCGACCGCTACGCCCTGTGCCTGGCCGGCGACTGCGCGTCCATGAGTGGCGGCAACGACAACATCTGGCTGCAACAGAACGGCCAGGGCAACACCTGGATCTTCTCCCGCGACGGCAAGAAGCTGGAAATTTTCCAGACCGTGAATGCTGCACTGGCGGATGAAATGCCTTCGTTCACGCCGGGTGACCGGCAGTGGGTGTTGGAGAAGCAGTAAGTCGGACTCCCTGTGGGATCGAGGCTGTGGGAGCAAAGCTTGCTCGCGATGACGTCGTCACAGACAACACCTCTGTTGGCTGTAAAACCGCTATCGCGAGCAAGCTTTGCTCCCACCGTTTGTTTTTGGGGTGCTTAAAAGATCAGCAGCGCCCCTCCAGAATCGCCGCATACCCCTCACGAAAACTCGGATACCGCGGTGTCCAGCCCAGGGCCTTCGCCCGTGCATTGCTGCAGCGCTTGCTGCCGGCGCGGCGGACGCTGGCGTTTTCGGCCCATTGGGTGACGCCCATGTAATCACGCAGCCAACCCACCACCTCGGCCAGCGCGGCGGGAGTGTCGTCGACGCCGATGTAGCAGTCTTCCAGGGGCTTGCCCTGGTGGTCGGCTTCCAGCAGGAAGGCCAGCAGGCCCGCCGCGTCGTCGGCATGGATGCGGTTGGCGTACAGGGGCGGGTCTTCCACCACGCTATAGCCCTGGCGCACCTGGCTCAGCAACCATTCGCGGCCCGGACCATAGATCCCGGTCAGACGCACGCGGCTGGCCGGGATGCCGCTGTCGAGCGCCACCTGTTCAGCTTCGAGCATCAGCCGGCCGGAATAGCCACCGGCCACGGTGGGCGAGGTTTCATCGACCCACTCGCCACCCTGCTGCCCGTAGACGCTGCTGCTGGACACAAAAAGCAGTCGTTTTGGCTGTTGCCCGTGCTGCTTCAGCCAGCTCAACACATGCTGTAAGCCTTGGACATAAGCCGCGCGGTAACCCGCCTCGTCATGCTCGGTAGCAGCGACGCTGTACACCACGTAATCCAGTGGACCGGTGGGCCAATCAACGGGACATTGCTCGTTGAACAAGTCCCCCGCCACCCCGACAACCCCGGCCGGCAGCTGCGAAACCGTACGGCGCAAGCCGTAGACCTGCCACTGCTCGGCCCGCAACTGGCTCGCCAGGCGGCCACCGATATCACCGCAGCCGGCGATCAAAACAGAAGGCGCGGACATCAAAATCTCCTCTCGTAAAGCCGCAGACTAGCTGCCAGAGGGGACGAGCGGCTAGCAATGCAGGAAAAAAAGATACTGTATTACTTTTGTTAACAAGAATTACTTGCAATAATGCGAGCCAGTTTTGTTCTCGGCCCACGAGGCCTGGAAGAACATCAACCTTCTTTTTCTCTCAGGTCCGGCCAGCATGACACGCTATCTCCCCTCCGCTTCGCCAACCAACCGACCTCGCGCCTGGAGTGCCATGGCAGCCCTGCTGCTCAGCCTGCTGCTGGCACCCACCGCCGCGTTCGCCGATGCCCAAGCGCCAGCCACGACCCCGGCCACCGCACCCGCCGCCAGCCAGGCGCCGGTCGATGCCGCCGAGCCTGTAGCGGCTCCTCAGGCCAGCGAGCCGGCCCAGGCTGTCGAAGCCGACGCCGCAGACGCACCTCAAATGCTCGAAGCCGACAATACCTTGGGCATGGCCCACGATCTGTCGCCATGGGGCATGTACCAGAACGCCGACATTATCGTGAAAATCGTCATGATCGGCCTGGCCATCGCCTCGATCATCACCTGGACCATCTGGATCGCCAAGGGCTTCGAGCTGATGGGCGCCAAGCGCCGCTTGCGCGGTGAAATCGCCAACCTGAAAAAAGCCACCACCCTCAAAGAGGCCAGCGCCTCTGCGGCCAAAGAGGGCACCCTGGCCAATCTGCTGGTTCACGACGCCCTCGAAGAGATGCGCCTGTCGGCCAACAGTCGTGAGAAGGAAGGCATCAAGGAGCGCGTGAGTTTCCGCCTCGAGCGCCTGGTCGCAGCCTGCGGTCGCAACATGAGCAGCGGCACCGGCGTACTCGCCACCATCGGTTCCACCGCGCCGTTCGTCGGCCTGTTCGGCACCGTGTGGGGCATCATGAACAGCTTCATCGGCATCGCCAAGACCCAGACCACCAACCTCGCTGTCGTGGCGCCCGGCATCGCCGAAGCCCTGCTCGCGACGGCTCTGGGTCTGGTCGCGGCGATCCCGGCGGTGGTCATCTACAACGTGTTCGCCCGCTCCATTGCCGATTACAAGGCCCAGGTCTCCGACGCTTCGGCCGAAGTCCTGTTGCTGGTCAGCCGCGACCTCGACCACCTGCCACCCGAGCGTGGCTCGCAACCGCACATGGTGAAAGTGGGGTAATCGGCCATGGGCCTGCATTTGAAAGAAGGCGCAGACGACGATCTGGCCGAGAACCACGAAATCAACGTCACGCCGTTCATCGACGTGATGCTGGTGCTGTTGATCATCTTCATGGTGGCCGCTCCGCTCGCCACCGTGGACATCAAGGTCGACCTTCCGGCTTCGACGGCCAAGCCTTCGCCGCGGCCGGAAAAACCGGTATTCCTCAGCGTCAAGGCTGACCAACGCCTGTTCTTGGGCGAAGACGAGGTCAAGGCCGATAGCCTCGGCGCGACCCTCGACGCCAAGACCCAGGGCAAAAAGGACACGACGATCTTCTTCCAGGCGGATAAAGGCGTGGATTACGGCGACCTGATGAGCGTGATGGACGCCCTGCGCGCCGCCGGATACCTGAAGGTCGGCCTGGTCGGACTTGAGACGGCGCCCAAGAAATGATCACGACGCGCCAAAAGCTGACGCGTTACAGCGGTAGCCTGGCCGTGGTGCTGGGCGTGCATGCGCTCGCCATTGCCCTGGCGCTGAACTGGACGTCAAACCCGCCCATTGAATTGCCGCCCCAGGCAATGATGGTCGAGTTGGCGCCGGTTCCGGCCCCACCACCGCCCGCACCGCCTAAAGTCGTCACGCCACCGCAGCCTCCGGAGCCGGTCGAAGAACTGCCGCTGCCTAAAATCGCCGAAGCCGAGAAACCGGAGATTTCGGTGCCCAAGCCGGTCAAGCCCAAGCCTAAACCGCCCAAGCCCAAACCCAAGCCCGTGGAGAAAAAACCGGAACCGCCCAAGGAAGAACCGTCGGAGCAAAAGCCCAGCGATACTCAACCGACCAAGGCACCGACCGAGAAATCCGCGCAACCGGCGCCTGGCCCATCCCCCGCGCAAATGGCGGCCAAGGCCAGTTGGCAAGGCACCTTGCTTGCGCACTTGGGCAAGTACAAAAAATACCCCGCCAGCGCCCAGTCGCGCGGCAAGGAAGGCTTGAACCGTTTACGGTTCGTGGTGGACGCCGAAGGCAATGTGTTGTCCTTCGAGCTGGTGAGCAAGTCCGGCAACGCCGCCCTGGACCGGGCGACTCTGGAAATGATTCGCCGCGCCCAACCGCTGCCCAAGCCACCGGCCGACATGCTGGTTAACGGCTCCATCGAAATCGTCGCGCCGTTCGTGTACTCCATCGACAAGCGTCGGCGTTAACCCATTGGCAAGCCCCTGTTACAGGGGCTTCTTGTTTCTGGTGAAGGGAATGTATCTGTAGAGCAAGGGGGCCTGTGGGAGCAAAGCTTGCTCGCGATACAGGCGCCTCGGTTCCAGAGAAGACCGCGTTCGCTTCATCGCGGGCAAGCCTTGCTCCCACAAATAATCCATATGCGTCGTTAAATCCCCTCACCATACCCACATTAGGCAGTGTCACACCGCGCCCCCAGTCTGATAACGTGCGTCTATCGATTGCAGCCGGTATGCTTGGCTCGCAACTTCACGGACGCTCGCCATGACCCTCACAGAATTACGCTACATCGTCACCCTCGCCCAGGAGCAACATTTCGGCCACGCCGCCGAGCGTTGCCATGTCAGCCAGCCGACGCTTTCGGTGGGCGTGAAAAAGCTTGAAGACGAGCTCGGCGTGCTGATTTTCGAGCGCAGTAAAAGCGCCGTGCGCCTGACCCCGGTGGGCGAAGGTATCGTTGCCCAGGCGCAAAAAGTCCTGGAACAGGCTCAGGGCATCCGTGAACTGGCCCAGGCCGGCAAAAACCAGCTGACCGCCCCACTGAAAGTCGGTGCCATCTACACCGTCGGCCCGTACCTGTTCCCGCACCTGATTCCGCAACTGCACCGGGTAGCCCCGCAGATGCCGTTGTACATCGAAGAAAACTTCACCCATGTGCTGCGCGACAAACTGCGCAACGGCGAACTGGACGCGATCATCATCGCCCTGCCGTTCAACGAAGCCGATGTCCTGACCCTGCCGCTCTACGACGAGCCGTTCTACGTGTTGATGCCGGCCCAGCATCCGTGGACCCAGAAAAAATCCATCGACGCCGGCCTGCTCAACGACAAGAGCCTGCTGCTGCTCGGCGAAGGCCACTGCTTCCGCGACCAGGTGCTGGAAGCCTGCCCGACCCTGACCAAAGGCAGCGAAGGCGCCAAGCACACCACGGTGGAATCCAGCTCCCTGGAAACCATTCGCCACATGGTCGCCTCGGGCCTGGGCATTTCGATTTTGCCGCTCTCGGCGGTGGACAGCCATCATTACGCCCCTGGCGTGATCGAGGTTCGCCCACTGACGCCGCCCGTGCCGTTCCGCACCGTTGCCATCGCCTGGCGCGCCAGCTTTCCGCGACCCAAGGCCATCGAGATCCTCGCTGACTCGATCCGCCTGTGTTCCGTGGCCAAGCCGCCCACTGCCAAGTAAGCCCCGGCCATGACTGAGCTGTCGAAAGTGCCGGTCACGGCACTCAAGGGTGTCGGTGAAGCCATGGCCGAGAAGCTGGCCAAGGTTGGCCTGGAAAACCTTCAGGACGTGCTGTTCCACCTGCCGCTGCGTTACCAGGACCGCACCCGCGTCGTGCCCATCGGGCATTTACGTCCGGGCCAGGACGCCGTGATCGAAGGCACCGTCAGCGGCGCCGACGTGGTCATGGGTCGGCGTCGTAGCCTGGTGGTGCGCCTGCAGGACGGCACCGGCGGGCTGAGCCTGCGCTTCTATCACTTCAGCAATGCGCAAAAGGAGGGCCTCAAGCGTGGCACCCGCGTGCGCTGCTACGGTGAAGCGCGGCCCGGTGCGTCCGGGCTGGAAATCTATCACCCGGAATACCGCGCCATCACCGGCGACGAGCCGCCCCCGGTGGATGAAACCCTGACCCCGGTCTACCCGCTCACCGAAGGCCTGACCCAACAGCGCCTACGCCAGCTCTGCCAGCAAACCCTGACCCTGCTCGGCCCGAGCAGCCTGCCCGACTGGCTGCCCAACGAACTGGCCCGGGATTATCAACTGGCGCCGCTGGCCGATGCGATTCGCTACCTGCACCATCCGCCAGCCGACGCCGATGTCGACGAACTGGCCCTGGGGCATCACTGGGCCCAGCACCGGCTGGCCTTTGAAGAGCTGCTGACCCATCAACTGTCCCAGCAACGCCTGCGCGAAAGCCTGCGTTCCCTGCGCGCCCCGGCCATGCCCAAGGCCAGGGATCTGCCGGCCCGTTACCTGGCTAACCTCGGCTTTAAACCCACAGGGGCCCAGCAGCGGGTCGGCAACGAAATCGCCTACGACCTGAGCCAGCCCGAGCCGATGCTGCGGCTGATCCAGGGCGATGTGGGTGCCGGCAAGACCGTGGTCGCCGCCCTCGCCGCGCTCCAGGCCCTGGAAGCCGGCTATCAAGTGGCGTTGATGGCGCCCACCGAGATTCTCGCCGAACAACATTTCATCACCTTCCAGCGCTGGCTCGAACCCCTGGGGATCGAAGTCGCCTGGCTGGCCGGCAAGCTCAAGGGCAAGAATCGCGCAGTCGCCCTGGCGCAGATCGCCGAAGGCGCACCGATGGTGGTCGGCACCCATGCGTTGTTCCAGGACGAAGTGCAGTTCAAGAACCTGGCTCTGGTGATCATCGACGAACAGCACCGCTTCGGCGTGCAGCAGCGCCTGGCGCTGCGGCAGAAAGGCGTGGGCGGGCGGATGTGCCCTCACCAATTGATCATGACCGCCACGCCGATTCCGCGGACCCTGGCCATGAGCGCCTATGCCGACCTCGACACCTCGATCCTCGACGAACTGCCTCCCGGACGCACACCAGTCAATACCGTGCTGGTCACCGACACGCGGCGCGTCGAAGTGATCGAGCGCGTGCGCGGTGCCTGCGCTGAAGGGCGACAGGCCTATTGGGTGTGCACGCTGATTGAAGAATCGGAAGAGCTGACCTGCCAGGCGGCCGAAACCACCTATGAAGACCTCACCGCCGCCCTCGGCGAACTCAAGGTCGGGCTGATCCACGGGCGCATGAAACCCGCCGAGAAAGCCGCCGTCATGGCCGAATTCAAGGCCGGGGCGCTGCAATTGCTGGTCGCCACCACGGTGATCGAAGTCGGGGTCGATGTGCCCAATGCCAGCTTGATGATCATCGAGAACCCCGAGCGCCTGGGTCTGGCACAGTTGCACCAGCTACGCGGCCGCGTCGGCCGGGGCAGTGCCGCCAGCCATTGCGTCTTGCTGTACCACCCGCCGCTGTCGCAGATTGGTCGCCAGCGCCTGGGCATCATGCGCGAAACCAACGATGGTTTTGTCATCGCCGAAAAAGACCTGGAATTGCGCGGACCCGGTGAAATGCTCGGCACACGCCAGACCGGCCTGCTTCAATTCAAGGTAGCCGACCTGATGCGCGACGCCGATCTGCTCCCCGCCGTACGCGACGCCGCCCAGGCGCTGCTGGAGCGCTGGCCGGAGCATGTCAGCCCGCTGCTGGATCGCTGGTTGCGTCACGGGCAGCAATACGGCCAAGTGTGAGCACGCTCTCAGTTTCTGGGCGCGCCTGCCCGGCAAGCTGGTTATACTGCTGAACTTGTAGGAAAACGGATACAGACCATGACAGAAGCTGCCCTCGTCCCCGAAACCCCGCACGCTCCGTCTGTTATTCGGCTGTTGCTCGAGAAACTGGGCATCGGCTTTGACGAAGTAATCGAACGACCCGGCCTGAACCCCGCCCGTAAAGTGCAGGCCGTTCTGTTGCACGATGCCGTTGGCGCCCTCATGGTGCTGTTTCCGCAAAGCCAGCTGCTGGACCTCAACCGCCTGGCCGAACTCACCGGTCGCAAACTCACGGCGGTGCCTACTGACCGTCTGGAGCGCATGCTCGGCAAACATAGCCTGAGCCTGCTGCCCGGCCTGCCGGCCCTGACCAGCTCCCCTTGCCTGTATGAAGAAAGCCTGCTGCGCGAGCCGAAGCTGCTGATCAACTCAGGCGAACAGGGGCTGCTGCTGGAAGTGACCAGCGAAGCCTTCAAGAGCATGCTCACCAAGGCCAGTGCCGCGACGTTCGGCGAAGCCGTGAGCAACATCACCCCCAACCTTGATCGCCCGCACGACGACCGCGCGGAAATCACCCAGGCTGTGCAGGCGTTCACCGCCCGACGTATCCAGCAACGGCTGGAAGAAACCATCGAAATTCCACCACTGGCTGAAACGGCGCAGAAGATCATCAAGCTGCGGGTCGACCCGGACGCCACCATCGATGACATCACCGGCGTCGTGGAAACCGATCCGGCCCTGGCCGCGCAAGTGGTGAGCTGGGCTGCCTCGCCGTACTACGCCTCGCCCGGCAAGATCCGTTCGGTGGAAGACGCCATCGTCCGGGTACTGGGCTTCGACCTGGTGATCAACCTGGCGCTGGGCCTGGCCTTGGGCAAGACCCTGAGCCTGCCCAAGGACCACCCGCAACACACCACGCCGTACTGGCATCAGTCGATCTACACCGCCGCCGTCATCGAGGGCCTGACCCGCGCCATGCCGCGCGCCCAGCGCCCGGAAGGCGGCCTGACCTACCTGTCCGGCCTGCTGCACAACTTCGGCTACCTGTTGCTGGCCCACGTCTTCCCGCCGCACTTCTCGTTGATCTGCCGGCACCTGGAGGTCAACCCGCACCTGTGCCACAGCTATGTGGAGCAGCACCTCTTAGGCATCAGTCGCGAGCAGATCGGTTCATGGCTGATGCGCTACTGGGACATGCCCGACGAACTGGCCACCGCCCTGCGCTTCCAGCACGACCCGCACTACGACGGCGAATACGCCGCCTACCCGAACCTGGTGTGCCTGGCCGTACGCCTGCTGCGCGCCCGTGGCATTGGCTCGGGTCCCGACGAGGAGATTCCCGACGCACTGCTCGAACGCGTCGGCCTGAGTCGCGACAAAGCCAATGAAGTGGTCAGCAAAGTGCTGGAGGCTGAGGTGTTGTTGCGCGAACTGGCTTCGCAGTTCAGCCACGGTTGAATAGGATCTCCCGGTAACTGCAGGTGAGTGAAGCTCTTGTGGCGAGGGAGCTTGCTCCCGCTCGACTGCGCAGCAGTCGCAAAACCAACTGACGCGATCCGCCAGGAAGGCCGCATCAACCCATTTTGGGGCCGCTTCGCAGCCCAGCGGGAGCAAGCTCCCTCGCCACAGGGTAAATCACTAGGCTTTAGCCTTTTTCGGCTTCAAATACCGCATCAACCCCTGAAACCAGATCACCAGCGCCGGGTTGCCCTTGATCTGGATCGACTTGTCCTGAATCCCGGTCATGAACGCCAACTGCTTGTTCTTCGCCTGCATCGTGGCAAAGCCATAAGCCGCGTCCTTGAAGGCGATGGCGAACGCAGGTGTCGGGTAAGTGCCGGACTGGCTGGTGATGCGCTGGTCTTTCACCGTGAAATGCCGGGCGACCTTGCCGTCCAGGGTTTGCAGTTGAAACACCAACTCCTTATCGCCCAACTGCTGCTGGAACGCCGGATTGGTCCGACTCGCCCTGCCCATCAACAACCCCAGCATCCACAGCAGAAAGCGAAATTTCATGGGCACGGCCTCGTGAGAAAGATGAATGGCGGGGGCAGTTTAGCGATTCCACAGCGGAACGCCATCATCGGATCGCTTTGACGGAAGATGGATGAGTTTTCTTGCATGATGACCGCCAAGTCACCTTTTCACGTTTTCGTTTCCTTTCAGGTTCCTAGGAGATTTCCTTCAAAACGCCGGGCTGTTCATGAACTAGGCAGTGCTTCCGAGCGCCGCTAACCTTTGTCCGTCATCGCAAAAAACGGTGATACGGACGTGCAAGTCCGGCTGGTACCCAATCGGTTATAGCTATTGACCGAGCATTTTTTTATGCTCGCGCCCGTTATGGCGATTGTGCGTGGGAGACCTTCGGGTCTGCCGGCGGTACCGGACCGGTCTTGCACACCTACGCACAGTTGCCACCTCTTCGAATGCAAGCGAAAGGATGCCAACCCAACTCTGGTACATAAATATGGTCAAGCTTTCACCAAATCCGCCGCAAAGCGGCCATAAATCCCGCGTCGAAGCCCTCGCAGAAAAAAAGCTCGAAGATGCCGCCACCCGCGCCCTCGATTACTACCTCAAACCCCAGCCCTCCCCACCGTCCGAACCTGACAAAAACCAACTCTTCATCGTCTCCCCCCACATCGACACCGAAACCCTGCTGGCCAACGCCTCCGAAGACCTGCTCTCCATCAGCACCATCGCCGCCGACCTGGCCGACGACGTGGATGACTCACGCCGCTGCGTAGCCCTGGCGATCAGCCGCATGGCCGATGGGGTTCAGTTGCTGGTTGAACGGGCGTTGGATCATCTGGAAACGAAGGAGATGGCGGCGCCTGGGACCAAGGGGTAGCGCTTTGCTTTGATGCAAACTGTGCCGACGCCATCGCGAGCAGGCTCGCTCCCACAATTGGATTGGAGTACGACCGGGAGAACCAGGCCGGCTGTCAGGCCGCCTCGCGAGCAAGCTTTGCTCCCACACGTGCCTGCTCAAACAGGTCCGAGTGATGCACAGCCGCATGAGATAGGTCGGCTGTCAGGCCGCCTCGCGAGCAAGCTTTGCTCCCACACGTGCCTGCTCAAACAGGTCCGAGTGATGCACAGCCGCATGAGATAGGTCGGCTGTCAGGCCGCCTCGCGAGCAAGCTTTGCTCCCACAAGTGCCTGCTCAAACAGGTCCGATTGATGCACAGCCGCATGAGATAGGTCGGCTGTCAGGCCGCCTCGCTTTTGATTTTGATCTGGGGGCCCCGTTAACCACGCTGGCCGAACGCAGGTATTGCGTAGTGGGCATCCCGGCATGGATGCCGGGATCGCCGCGCTGGGCCATGGATGGCCCTTCGCGGCGGGCCCACGGAGCACTGCCTGCGTTCGGGCATGCCGCGCCTAGGCTAGGCACCGAGGGGTGGGGCAAGACCTTTTGGTTACTTTTGGGGCGTTTGCCAAAAGTGACACGCCGTAAGGGCGTAACCGCCAGCCGCCGTTACCGCAACAATGGATATGTACTCGGTCAGAAGGTCAGAGGGTCAGCAACCCTCACCCCCAACGCCGAGGCTCCCCAACCAACTGCCCCTGCACCCCAAACAACCCCATCTCCCGAATCACCGCCAACTCCCCCTCCGTCTCAACCCGCTCGGCAATCAACGGCAAGTCAATACTGTGAGCAGCACGCTGGATCGCTTCAATAAACAGGCGCTTGTCACTCTCCTGATCAATGGCACGGATATAGCTGCCATCGATCTTCAGATAAGCCAACCCCAACCGCGACAAGTTGCCAATCATGCTGAACCGCCCACCAAAACGCTGCAGGCTCAGGGAGAAACCAAGCTCACGCAGGTGCCGAGTCAACTCCTCCAGCACCGCTTGCTCCGGCAGTTGCTCTTCACCAATCTCCAGGGTCAAGCGCGGCCCAAGGTTGGAATGCGCCCGCAGGATCTCAAAGACCTTGTTCAGCGCCTGCGGATCGGCCAACGTCGCCGAAGACAGGTTCAACGCCAGGGACTGGTCATGCCCGGCCATTTGCTTGAGCACCTGTTCGAGCATCAAACGGTCCAGACGCGCGGTCCAACCAAAGCGCTCCAGCCATGGCAGAAAGCGCCCGGCGGGGATGGTCTGGCCCTGCTCGTCCAGCAGCCGTGACAGCACTTTGTAATGCAGCACCACTTGGGTGTCCTGGGCGGCCACCACCGGCTGGAAGTACAGCTCGAAGCGCTGATTGCTCAAGGCCTGGTCGAGCAGATTGTGCCAGGCATGATGATCGTCACCGACGCTGGCCGAGGCGCTGTGGTCCAAGCAGGCCCAACCCGGTTCGCCCTGGCTTTCGGCCTGGGCAAGGGCCTGGTCGCCGAGCTGGAGCACGGCTTGCGGTGAGTCGCCATGGACGAATGGAGCCAGTCCGATGGAGGCCACCGAAGCCACGTCGGTCGCACCAGTGGCATGCAGGCTCGCCAACGCGCTTTCGAGGCTCTGCGCCAGTTGCAGCGCTTCCTCGCGCACCAGCCCCGGCGCCAGCACGGCGAACTCCCCACCGCGGATGCGCGTCACCATGTTGTGGGTTTCAGGGTAGCGGGCGCATTCGCGCTGCAATTGTTCGCCCACGGCCTTGAGCAACTGGTCGGTGCGCTGCCCGCCCAGCCGCTGGTTCAACCCGGCCAGGTCCTTGACCCGCAGCAACAGCAGATAACCGGAACTGGCCTGCTCGGGGTTGCTCACCCGGGCGTGGAGCTGCATTTCGAAATACCGCCGGTTGGCCAGGCCCGTGAGATTGTCCTGGTAAGACTCGACCCGTAGTTTTTCGCTACGCTCGGCCTGCTCCTGAAACAGCGCCTTGAGCTTCTCGACCATCTGGTTCATCGCCTGCACCACCCGGCGCAGTTCGGGCGTGCGCGGCAACTCCGGCAGGCTCAGGAACTCGCGACGGGCGATGGCATGGGACTGGTGCACCATGTAATCCAGCGGCTTGAGCTGACGACGCAGCAGCAAGGCCCCCAGCACCGCGCTCACCGCTCCGCACAGCAGCAGCCAGCCCAGGCTGCCCAATGCGCTCTGCCACAGCTTGGCGAGGGCGAACATCGGGTGGCTGACCACTTCGACCCGCGCCGCCTGTTCCCAGCCACGGCTGACAATCGCATCGCCACCGGCCGGCTCCAGGCCGATGAGCTTGATGAACCATTGCGGCACGTTGCCGGCGTCGGGCGTGCCGGTGCGCTCGACGAGGGTTTGGTCGGTGGCGACATCGACCACACGAATGGTTGCGTAATAGCCGCTGTCGAAAATCGAGCTGACCATCAGCTCCACCATCGCCGGGTCGTCGATGTTCGGCGTCAGGGACAGCGCCAGCGCCGTGGCTGCGTCCTGGGCGTGGGAGCGCAACTGGTTGACGTACTGGGCCCGCGAGCTTTCCAGGCTGACCATGAAGCTGCCGCTGAAGGCAACCACCAGGAACAGACAGATAGCGATCAACAGCTGTTTGAACAAGGACATCTGAGCGTGCGCTCCTAGTTAGTCGTCTCGACCGGAAAACCTTCGGCCTGCATTTTTTTCAACACATCCTGCCACCGGGACAGGCGCTTGGTGTCACCCACTTTCTTGTTGCCCTTGGCGCCTGGCAGCCACAATCCCTCGGCATTGAAAGAGTAGACCGGCAACAGATCGGTCCGCTGGCTGGCCGGCAGGATGCCGTCGATCAGGCTGTCGAGTACCAGCGGCATGGCATCGGGGGTCGCGTAGTAAGTGAGCACCATGTGCGCACGGTTCTGCCGCAACGCCTTGACGTAGGTGATGCGCAGCTTGTCACTGGACACCCCCAGACGACGCAGGCTGAAGTACTTGGCAATGGCGTAGTCCTCGCAATCCCCGGCCCCTTTCCACAAGGCCTGGATCGGGGTCTCCCAGTAATCGACCTGACGCCACAAGTCGATGTCTTCGACGTAGCGCACCCGTTTGTTGAAAAACAGGTTCACCACCTTGAGCTGCTCAAGCTCCGGCGTCTGCTTCTGGGTCGCCAACAATTGCTGCCAGGCATCGATCCGTTGCTGCCCTTCGCCCAACGGCCCATATAACGCTTGCGCCCGCCGGCTGATCTGCGCAAAGTCCCAGTCAGCCTGCAGGCCGCCCAGCATGAGGCCGGTCAGCAACAATGCCGAACACAGCCAGCGCAAGGACCTGGGAACAGGGAAAGGTGCAGCCAAGGGAAATACGTCCAAAAAGGGCCGTGGGAAATGCGTTGGATGGTGAAGCCTGGCCCGGCAAAAGACAATGGCAAGGTGCGATCACCACGAGCAGACTAAACTTTAGTTCAGGAACCGGGGCCGCGAGGTTTTGACGGCTTGGCAATCTGTAACTACTGTTGGCTTGGATCCAATTTTTGTTACTACCAGTCAGGGTGCGTTGTCGTGACACAGAAGCCCAAACCGCTAAGCACTATCCAGGTCAACGGGCCCATTCCCGCTGCCCAAGCGCGCTCAATCATCGAAGAATCCCTGCGTGAGGCCATACTCGACGGGCGCCTGCCCTGCGGCACCGCCCTGCGCCAGCAGGAACTGGCCGACCTGTTCGGCGTCAGCCGCATGCCGGTACGCGAGGCCTTGCGCCAGCTCGAGGCGCAATCACTGCTCAATGTGGTTCAGCACAAAGGCGCCGTGGTAGCCCCGTTGATCACCAACAATGCGATCGAAACGTACGCCCTGCGTTCGGTCCTTGAATCTTTCGCATTGCGCCTGTCCATTCCCCTCCTCGATGCCGAGGACCTGGCCATGGCCGCCCATTACATCGAGCAACTGGAAGCCCAGACCGACCACGCTGAAATCGGCAGGCTCAACCGGCTGTTTCACATGTCGCTTTATCACAAGGCACCCAACAGTAAACTGCTGGACCTGATCGAGCGCGAGCTCAATGAGGAAGAACGCTTCTTGCGCTTTCATCTGTCGTCCATGGGCTTGGGCAAACTGACCCAGGACGATCATCGCGCGCTGCTGGAGGCCGCTACGGCCCAGGACATCGACAGAGCGGTTGCCCTGCTGGAGCTGCATCTGGAAAAAGCCTGCGTCACCATCCGTCGCTATCTGGAACAACAACCAAGCCGTTGACCTGCCCCTCGCGCCCCGAGGGGCGCATCACTTTCTTACACATCCCTCCTACACGGTTTCTCGCCCGCCCGACGAGGCCGCAGCGTAGCCGCGCCCTGTCGCCCCCATCAGTTCAATGGCACTGCCATCGATTTGGGCCCACTCTTGCGTTTGTCGATTAAAAAACAGACCTGAAGAAGTCAGCGCCTGGCCGCAGCCAGGCGAATCGAAGCCAACACGCAAGGAGCACCGCCCAACCGGCGGGATGATCGGAAGTCCGTCCGATGTCCCCCCCATAAAACAACAACTTCTTATTTCCCTGTCCCCTGAAGTGCTCCGAGTGAGGCATTCACTCAACTTCTTCGATTCTGATACTTCTCTATCGGAAGGAGCGGCTTCGCCTGAATAAAACTTATATTAAAAGTTTTAATACCCCTCTTCGCGCCCAACAAATAACCCCATTTAAATAATTAAAAAAACACTTGCCGCTTACTTGTTCGGTGTATTAGCTTTTTATCCGTCGAGTTGTTATCGACCGCTTACATTTATGGCTTAGGTCCGAAAAACCTTGCCCGCACGCCATGAATGCGTAGTTAAGACGAGCACTTCAATACTTTCGAAACTTATGGACTCCGGTTCAGGCACCCGCTCGCTTTTATTAAAGCCCGGGTGACTTTTCCGAACAAACAACATTGATGAGGACGTTCCGATGCAGCCAACCAAAGAACAACTATCTCTGAAAAAACACGCCCTTGGCCAACACCCGGTTTTTTCTGAAATAACATCAATCGATCTGCTGCGCCGCTTTATGCAAAGCCATGTTTTTGCCGTGTGGGATTTCATGTCACTGACCAAACGGCTGCAACGGGAGCTGACCTGTGTCCACTTGCCCTGGTTACCGCCGGCCGACCCACACGCTGCACGTTTGATCAACGAAATCGTCCTGGGCGAGGAGTCGGATGACCGCCCCGGAGCCGGCTATTGCAGCCATTTCGAACTGTACCTGGACGCCATGCGCGAGGTTGGCGCCGATACTCGCGCCATTGAGCAGTTCATCACCTTGCAACAGGAAGGCGTCAGTCCCGAAACAGCCTTGGAGAGCGTCGAAGTGGAGCCGGCGGCGGCCCGGTTCGTCCGCCAGACACTGCAAACGGCGCTGCACGCACCGGCCCACAGCGTGGCCGCCGCCTTCGTGCATGGCCGCGAGAGCGTCATCCCGCAGATGTTCCAGCGCATGCTGGACGCTTGGGGCATCGGCCTGGATCAGGCGCCGACGTTTCGTTATTACCTGCAGCGGCACATCGAGGTGGATTCCGAGGACCACGGCCCGGCAGCGGAAAAACTCTTGGCCCGGCTGATCGATGGCGACCCGCAGCGCGAAACCGAGGTTCTGGCCGCTGCACTCGCCGCCGTCCAAAGCCGCACCGCGTTGTGGGACGGGTTACGCCAGAGCATGGCCCAACCGCTTGCGCAGGTGGCGCCATGAACGCTGTCGAATACCAATCCTTCGCCGACGCCTGGGAAAGCCGCGCCACCATCCGCACCCGGCCACGGCGCCGGGTCGAAGACGACGACAAGTTGATCTTCCCCATGAGCCGTCAGCCCCTGGTGCACAGCCAGACCTTCCTCAGCCACTGCCCGCAACTGCGCGATTTTGTGCTGGTCCAGAGCCTCTACAAGTTCATCAACGATGTGGTGATCTTCGAGACCGAGCTGGTGGACCACACCGCCCGGCGCATTGCCAAGAACAGCTTCGGCATCGAGTTCCCGTTCGCCTGCCGCTACGACGCGATGACGGTGGTTGTGGACGAGGATTATCACGCACTGGTGGCGATGGACTTCATGCAGCAGACCATCGACATGACTGGCATTGCGCCGATCCCGTTACCCGATCAGATCGAGCTCAGCCGCGCCATCCCGGCGACGCTGGCCCAGGCACCGGAACATCTGCGCAGCGCCGTGGAGCTGATCTGCATCGCCATCGCCGAGAACACCGTGACCAACGAGGTGGCGGCATTCGCCCGGGATGATTCGGTCAAGGCGTCGATCAAGGGCCTGATGGCCGACCACTTGCTGGATGAGGGACGGCACTCCGGATTCTGGACGCGCCTGGTGCAAATCTACTGGCGCAGCGCGCCCGAAGCTGACCGCGATGCGATTGCGCGACTGATGCCCGGCTTCATCAGCCAGTACCTGGCGAGCGATCTGCAACAGGCGTTCGATTTTCAGCTGATCGCACACCTGCCCGTCGACGAATCCGTGCGCCAGTCACTGCGCGAAGAGGCCAGTGCGCTGGCGTATCCCATCAATCGTTTTCACCCGTTGGTGGGCAATATCACGCGCTTTTTTCGCAGCAGCTCGATGCTGGCGTCCCCCTGCGTGCGTGACGCCCTGGCCGACTACCTGACCCCATGAGGATCCGCCCATGAGACGCCTCGAAATTGCCGTGTCTGGCACCAGCCAGGCCATGACCGACCTGGCCCAGGAGCTCGAACTGCACGGCCACGGTGTTGTGCATCTTGAATCAGCGAACCACCACACAGCGGTAGACCTGTTGATTGATGACGGGACGCTGCCCTGCACCCTAGACGCCCGCTCAAGCCTTCAGGTGCGTGTGGCGCTCCAGGCTTTTCCCGGCCAGGCATTGCCACAGCCGGTGGTGGTTTTCCGCGACATCGCGCATCGGCCGTTGTCCCAGGAAGTGATCGCCCCGCAAGGCTGCGGCAACGGCCAGTCTTTGCGACTGCGCGCCTTGGCGGCGGTGGTCGAGCACGGTGCGCGGCTGGTCAGCCAGCTTTCCCGGGACGAAGCCTGCTTCGATCACTGGCCGACGGTGCAGACCGACGCCTGCGATGAATCGTTGCAGGGACTGGATGTGCTGGAGCCGCTGGCCTTCGAACACCACCTCAATCGGCCCGCGGTGCCTTGGCTACTGGCTGCAGCCGAAGTGCCGGTCATGCATGACATCGAGCAGCGCATGCTCGGTGACGGTACGCAAGCGGCCCTGTGGGTCGACGGTCAGCTTGTCGACTACAAGTCCTTGCGCAGTCTGGCGTTGCGCTTGCAGGAGCCGATGCTCAAGCAACTGGCCGGGGCAAAACCTGGAGTGATTGGTGTCTGCCTGCCCAAGTCCGCACAGTTGTACGCAGCTATCCTGGCGGTGCTGGGTTGCGGGGCGGTGTACCTGCCGCTGGACCCGCAGCACCCCGCGCAACGACGGCGCTTTATCCTGGAGAACGCCAACGCCGACTTACTGCTGCACGACGGTGACAGCGACCTGGGCGAGCTGTCGCTGCCGACGCTGGATGTACGCAAGCTGCCTTCACCCAAACCCGGCATCCCGGCCTCGCTGATCCGCCGCGTGGTGGACAGCGACGAACCGGCCGTGGCGATCTACACGTCCGGCACCACCGGCCAACCCAAAGGCGTGCTGCTCAGTCATCGCAACCTCAGCCATTTCTGCGCCTGGTATAGCGACTATGTCCGCTTACAGCGTGACAGCCGGGCATTGCAGTTCTCCACCATCAACTTTGACGCATCGCTGCTGGATATCCTGCCGACCTTCATCCAGGGTGCGACGCTGGTGGTGCCCAGCGAAGACCAGCGTCGCGACCCGCAGCAACTGGTGGCGCTGATTCAGCAACAGCATGTCACTCATGCTTTCCTGCCACCCGCGCTGCTGAGCGTGATGCCGCTGGATGCACCGTTGGGGCTGGAACACCTGATTACCGGCGGCGATGTCTGTGAGCCGTTCGTGATCGAACAGCTCGCACCGCAGTGCAGTTTCCACAACATCTACGGCCCCACCGAAACCACGGTGTTGGTCACCACCCGGCAATTCGGTGTCGGTGACAACAACCGCAACCTCGGTGTGCCCATCGCCAATGGCCGGGTGCTGATTCTGGATGAGCAGCTGCAACCGGTGCCCCAAGGCACACCGGGCGAACTGTACATCGCCGGGCCTGGGGTCGGCCTCGGCTATCTGAACGACCCGGCGTTGACCGCGAGCCGCTACCTCAACCTGACGCTGCCCGACGGGCCAACGCTGCGGGTATATCGCACAGGCGATATCGCCCAATGGACCGACCACGGCATCGAACTGTGTGGTCGGCGCGATAACCAGGTGAAGATCCGTGGCTTTCGGGTCGAACCCGAGGAAATCGAGCATTGCCTGCGCGACAGCCAGTTGTTTCGCCAAGTAGCGGTGGGGGTCGATGAACGACGGCGGATCCTGGCGTTTCTGGTTCACCCTCGGGAAGAGCGGGCCGACGCCGCCCTTCAGGCTTTGCGCGAGCATGTACAAAACGCGCTGCCCAGCTACATGCACCCGGCGGCCTACGTGCAATTGCCCAGCCTGCCCTACACCAGCAATGGCAAAGTCGATCGCCGGGCCTTGCTCGCCACGGCGGTGCAAGTGCAGGTCGGCAGCCATCGGCGCCAGCCGCAGAACGTTCTGGAAACGCAGCTGCGGCAACTGTGGGCCGAGTTGCTGGAGCTGCCGGTCGACGACATCGCCACCGATGAGAGTTTTTTCAATCTCGGTGGCCATTCGATCCTGCTGTCACAACTGTTGCTGGGGGTCCGCGAAGCCTTCGGGCGCAGCCTGTCGATCAATCGCTTCATCGAAGCACCTACGCTGATCACGCTGGCGAAGTTGCTGGACGATCCTGAACAAAACGGCACATCGACCCTCAGCCCCCAGGCGTTGATCGATGCGCAAGCGGAACTCAACCTCGATCCGCTGCCTGTCAGCCGGTGTGGTGATGTGCACAAGGTGGTGGTGACCGGCGCCAACAGTTTTCTTGGGGTACACATCGTCGAGGCCTTGCTGGCCTGGGGCGCCACCGAAGTCGCGTGCCTGGTGCGCGAATCCGGCGGACAAAGCGCGGCCGAACGCTTTGCCCAGGCCCTGCGGGACAATCGGCTGAACCACCTGGACCTGAGCCGCGTCAGTGTCTACGCCGCCGACATCACCCAACCGCAATTGGGTTTGCCAGACGACGTCTATGCCCGCATCGACCGCACCTTCGGCGCGTTGGTGCACAACGCCGCCCACGTCAATCATGTGCTCGACTACGAGTCTTTGGTGCGGGACAACGTGGAGCCGATCTTCGAATGCCTGCGCCTGTGTGAAGGGCGCAGCAAAAAGATCTTCAACTTCGTCTCTACGCTGTCGGCGTCCAGTGCGCTGGATGCCGACGGCCAGGTCCTGGAGCAGCCCGCCGCAGAGACGCCGCCGATCTACATCAAGAACGGCTACAACCTGTCCAAATGGGTCGGCGAACGGATCCTGCAGCGCGCTCGGGATCGCGGGGTGTGGGTCAATCTGTTTCGCCCCGGCAACATCAGTTTCAACAGCCTGACCGGGGTCTGCCAGCCCCACAAGAACCGGTTGATGCTGATGCTCAAGGGCTCGATCCAGCTCGGTCAGGTGCCGGATCTGTCCCTCAACTTCGACCTGATGCCGGTGGACTTCCTGGCGCGCTTCATCGCCTTCCACACCAGTCGTTATCAGCCGACGCAGGCGGTGTTCAACCTGCACAACCCCGAACCCTTGAGCTGGGACGCCTATGTGGCGTCGTTTCGTGAAAGCGGCCGGGAATTTTCCCTGGTCAGCGTCGCCGACTGGCAACGGCAACTGGGCCGGGTCGATGCCGACAATGCGCTGTTCGGCGTACTGGGTTTTTACCTCAACGGTTTCGAGGAAGACATCGGCGACATCTCGTTGATCAACCACGCCAACGCTCGGGCCGGCGTACGGCAGATGGGTGCCCGCTACCCGGAAAAATCCCCGGCCCTGCTGCGCCGTGGTGCTGATTACCTCAAGGCCATCGATTTCATCTGAAGCACCCCTCAACTGTAAAAAAAGGAGCAAGACCATGAATGCACTTCAACCCGACACCTTGATCAAGAACCCCCACGCCTGCGAGGTCGAAACTTCAGTGGAAGTACCCGCCAACGCGGCGAGCGTCTGGGCAGTGGTGGGCAATTTTGCAAGGTTCGATCGATTCATCCCGGCACTTGAGCACATCGAAATGACCGGCGAGGGCGTGAGGTCCCTGCGCAAGAAGTTTTTCCGCGACGGGCAGAACCTGGTGGTGGAACAGCTCAACAGCCATGATGACCAGGCCATGCACATGACCTGGACGCTGATCTACAACACCCTGGGCATCGATAACCTGTGGGCGGCAATGCGCGTCGAGCCCCTGGCGGACAACCGCTGCCGCGCTACCTGGACCATCATCGCCGACCACACCGATGCCCATACCCCGTCCGACTTCCGAGATTTCCTGCAAGGGTTTGCCGATGAGGCGATGGGGAATGTGCAAGTGATGTTCAAGTAAACCTTGTGGGAGCGAGCTTGCTCGCGAAAGGGGTGGGTCAGCTGGCTGATGATGTTGGCTGTGCCGCCGTCTTCGCGAGCAGGCTCGCTCCCACAGTTTTGGTTCCGGGGTGGGCGCAAGATCCAGTCCCACCGCCAATCCCCTGTGGGAGCGAGCTTGCTCGCGAAAGCGGTGGGTCAGCTGGCTGATGATGTTGCCTATGCCGCCGTCTTCGCGATCAGGCTCGCTCCCACACTGATTTCGATTGGCAGCAAGATCC
>NZ_JAKUDH010000028.1:0-78844 GCF_031570495.1 Pseudomonas sp. JL2 | reverse complement strand
CCCTATCTGCTGATGCAGGTAGGGGTTTTGTTTTGCCCGCAGGAAAGTTCTTACGACAAGCACGGACAGCTCCCGGCTGTCACAGCCCCCCGACAGTGCTAAGGTTCGGCCCTAGCTTTTGCATTTTCAAGGATGCCTTTATGCCGGACGCGACGTCCTTAAGCCCTGCTTTCATGGTGGTCCACGGGAATCGCCTGGATGAGTTGCGCAGCCTGGTGATCAGCTTGATGCGGCGCTATCCGCTGGGGCCTCTTGAAAATGAAATCGCGCTGGTTCAAAGCAATGGCATCGCCCAATGGTTGAAGCTGGCATTGGCTGAGGATCCGGAAGATGACGATACCGGTGGCTGCGGTATCGCCGCCGCCATTGATGTGCAGTTGCCCGGCAGTTTCATGTGGCAACTCTATCGAACGGTCCTGGGACGTGACGAAATTCCGGCCAAGTCGTTGCTTGATAAGGCTCCACTTACATGGCGGCTGATGCGCCTTCTGCCACAGTTGATCGAGCAGCCCCATTTCGAGCCCCTGCGGCGTTTCCTTACCCACGATACCGACTTGCGCAAGCGTTATCAGTTGTCCGAGCGTCTTGCCGATCTGTTTGACCAATATCAGGTGTACCGGGCGGATTGGCTGGAGGACTGGGCGGAAGGTCGGCACCAGACAAGAAATGTCCGGGGCGAAATCAAGCCGCTCGCGCCAGAAAACTGTTGGCAGGCCGAACTGTGGCGGGCCCTTTTGATGGGTGTAGGGGAGCAAGGCATGGCCCAAAGCCGTGCTGGGGTTCATCAACGGTACATCGAGCGTATCAACAGTTTGGAAGTGGCTCCCAGGAACCTGCCCGCGCGGGTGATAGTGTTCGGCATTTCTTCTCTGCCGGCCCAAGTCCTTGAAGCACTTGCCGGTCTGTCACGGTTTAGCCAGGTTCTGCTGTGCGTTCATAACCCATGTCGCCACCATTGGGCGGACATCGTCGCCGACAAGGACCTGCTACGCCACCAATACAAACGCCAGGCCCGCAAGGCCGGAATGCCCGTTGTCCTCGACCCGCAGACCTTGCACCAGCATGCTCATCCATTATTGGCTGCGTGGGGCAAGCAGGGGCGTGACTATATCAACCTGCTCGACAGCTACGACGATCCCAACAGTTATCGCTCGGTATTTCGCGATGGACGGATCGACCTGTTCAGCGAGGGGAATCCCACGACCCTTCTCGGCCAACTGCAGGATGACATTCTCGAGCTGCGCCCCCTGAACGAAACCCGGGAACACTGGCCAGCGGTGGATACGGAGCAGGACGGGTCTATCCGTTTCCATGTAGCCCACAGTGCTCAGCGCGAGGTTGAAATCCTTCACGATCAGTTGCTGGCCCGCTTCAGTGCGGATCCGAGCCTGCGCCCCCGGGATATCATCGTCATGGTCCCGGACATCGACAGCTACGCACCGCATATACGCGCTGTGTTCGGTCAGCTTGAAAGAACTGATCCCCGTTTCATTCCTTTCACCCTCACTGATCAGGGCCAGCGTGGACGTGATCCGTTATTGATCGCTGTCGAACACTTGCTCAAGCTGCCGGATAGCCGCTTTCCGGTCAGCGAAATCCTCGATCTGCTCGATGTTCCGGCGTTGCGTGAGCGGTTCGGTATCGATGAAGCTGACTTGCCTACGCTGCACCGCTGGATCGAGGGTGCCGGTATCCGCTGGGGCATGAGTGCCGAACATCGTGCCGGACTGGGATTACCCGCGGAGCTTGAGCAGAACAGCTGGCGTTTCGGTCTTCGGCGCATGCTGCTGGGGTATGCCGTCGGCAGCGCGGGCGCTTATGACGGCATCGAACCCTATGATGAAATTGGTGGCCTGGATGCGGCGTTGATCGGTCCTCTGGTTGCGTTGCTGGATGCTTTGCAAGTCGCTCATCAGGAACTCACCCGGCCCGCATCACCGCAAGAATGGGGCTCGCGCCTGCATGATCTGATGCAACTGTTTTTCCAGGCGAGCAACGAACATGACGACTATCTGCTGGCCCAACTCGAAGACTTGCGTGAAACCTGGCTGGAGACCTGTGAGTCGGTTGGCCTGCAGGATGAGTTGCCCCTGACTGTTGTCCGTGAGGCCTGGTTGGCAGGGTTGGATCAGGGCCGACTGTCCCAGCGTTTCCTGGCCGGAGCGGTCAACTTCTGCACCCTGATGCCGATGCGCGCGATTCCTTTCAAACTGGTGTGTCTGCTGGGTATGAACGACGGTGATTACCCGCGAGCACAACCGCCCCTGGATTTTGATCTCATGGGCAGCGACTATCGCCCCGGGGATCGTTCCCGACGCGAAGATGATCGATATCTGTTATTGGAGGCACTGCTTTCAGCCCGGGAAAAGCTCTATATCAGTTGGGTCGGACGCAGCATCCGCGACAACAGCGACCGTCCTGCTTCAGTATTGGTCGGCCAACTGCGGGATCATCTCGCCAGCGGTTGGCGGTTGGCGGATGACCGCGGGGACCTTCTTGAGGCGTTGACCCAGGAACATCCGCTGCAACCGTTCAGTGCTCGTTATTTTCATCAAGGCAGTGCGTTGTTCAGTTACGCCAGCGAATGGCGAATGCTCCACGGTGCCCACGAACACGCCGCCCAAAGCCAGGTGCTGGAACCCTATGTTCAGGAAGAGCCCTTGGGTCTTGGGCAACTGCAGGACTTCCTGCGCAATCCCGTCCGGCACTTCTTCAGTCAACGACTCAAAATATTCTTCGAGGCCATCGAGGCCCCTTTGGCAGATGACGAACCCTTCGTTCTCGATGCGCTGCAACGCTACAGCCTGAGCGACAGCTTGCTGGAGGCCGCCCTGGTTCGCCTCGATCAACCGGATCTGGCACTGGCCACTCATGCCAAAAGACTGCAGAACGGTGGCCTGTTACCGATGGCCGGTTTCGGTGAATGCATGCAACGTGAATTGATCGAGCCCTTGCCTGATTTGCTCCAGCGTTACCAGCAGCTTCTGGCGTTATGGCCCACACCGTTGACCAGTGCCTTGCCTGTCAGTTTGCAATTGCATGGCGTGAGCGTCGAGGGCTGGCTGAGTGGCCTGCACCAGCGTGCTGATGGAGCGGTTCTCACCATCAGTGCCATACCCAACGGTATTGGCTCCCCCAAGACCCGTAAATGGCATCGTCTGATTCGTCCTTGGGTCAATCATCTTGTTGCGTGCGCTAACGGCTTTTCGATGACGACGGCACTGGTGGCCAGTGATGACAGCTTGCTGCTGGCTCCTTTTGAAGAGCCCGTGGCACGACGGTTGCTCGGCGATCTATTGCAAGCCTGGCAGGCAGGTATGCGTCAGCCGCTTCCCGTCGCCGTGAAGACCGCCTTCGCCTGGCTCGGCCAGAGCGATCCAGCCAAAGCCGATGCGGCTGCTCGAAAAGCCTACGAAGGCGACGGGCAGAACTCTGAAGGTGAGCGGCGGGAAAGTCCGGCGTTGGCCCGGCAGTTTGCTGACTTCGATGCCTTGACGGCCGACGAGACATTCCCCGACTGGTGCGATGCACTTTACCGGCCACTGCTCGAAGCACCATGGCGTTCATTGGCCGGCGAGGAGGTAAGCTCATGACTCGCCAGCCGCCACTCGCCCTGGCCTTCCCGCTACGTGGCAGTCAATTGATCGAGGCCAGCGCCGGTACCGGCAAGACCTTTACCATTTCGGCGTTGTACCTGCGTCTGGTACTGGGGCATGGCGGCCCGGCTACCGGCTTTGGTCGCGAACTGCTTCCTCCGCAGATCCTGGTGGTGACCTTTACGGACGCTGCCACCAAGGAGTTGCGTGAACGTATCCGCATGCGTCTGGCCCAGGCGGCGCGCTTCTTTCGTGATGAAATTGCCGCCCCGGATTCGCTGATCGCCGAGTTGCGGGATGAGTTCGATGCAACGCAGTGGCCTGGCTGTGCGAACCGGTTGGACATCGCTGCGCAATGGATGGATGAAGCAGCAGTGTCGACCATCCATAGTTGGTGTCAGCGCATGCTGCGTGAACATGCTTTTGACAGCGGTAGCCTGTTTACCCAGACCCTGGAAACCGATCACAGCGACTTGCTCGGCGAAGTGCTTCGCGACTATTGGCGGCTGTTCTGCTACTCGATGCAAGGCGAGGCGCTGAATTGGGTGCGGACACATTGGGGCGGGCCCGCTGCGCTGCTGCCGCGAGTCAGAGGACTGTTTTCCAGCGAACGCGATGCTGCTGAGGGGCTTGAACCCGCCGAACTGATCGCCGCATCGCTTCAGGAGCGCAGCGCCGCCTTGCTCGATCTCAAGGCGCCGTGGCGGCAATGGGCCGTGGAGCTGCTGGAGATCTGTCAGCAAGGTGTCGCCAACAAAAGCGTCGACGGGCGCAAGATGCAGGCCCGGTACTTCGAACCGTGGTTCCAGAAAATCAATGCCTGGGTGGAGGACGAAAGCCTTGAGCTGTTGGACATCGGCAGCGGATTCACACGCCTGACCCCCGAGGGCATGGCCGAGGCCTGGAAAGGCGAAGTGCCCAGTCATCCCGGGCTGGACGCCATGTCCGGTCTCAAGGCCAGCCTGGAAGCCTTGCCCACTCCCGATGCCGCGGTGCTGCAACATGCCGCGCAATGGGTGGGGGCACGTTTCGAGGCGGAGAAACGGCGCCGCGCGGAGATGGGCTTCGACGATATGCTGCTGCGTCTGGACGCGGCCCTTCAGGCCGAGGGCGGAGAGCGGCTGGCGAGCTTGATCCGCGAACAGTTTCCGGTGGCGCTGATCGATGAGTTCCAGGACACCGACCCGATTCAATATCGCATCTTCGAAAGCATCTACCATATCGCAGAAAGCAACCCCGACACCGGGCTGTTCCTGATCGGTGACCCGAAGCAGGCCATTTACGCTTTTCGCGGCGCTGACATCTATACCTACCTGCGCGCCCGCGAAGCCACCGCCGGCAGGCTGCATACGCTGGGAACAAACTTCCGTTCCAGCCACGCCATGGTCAGTGCGGTGAACCATATTTTCCAGAATGCCGAATCTCGCCCTGAAGGGCGCGGTGCTTTTCTGTTTCGTGAACCGTCGGGCAAGAACCCGGTGCCGTTCCAGCCCGTTGAGTCCCAAGGGCGCAAGGAGTCCTTGCAAGTCAACGGGCTACCCGTTGCCGCAATGAATATCTGGCACCTGTCTTCTGATCAGCCGCTTTCCGGGGTGGTGTATCGGAAGCACATGGCGGCGGCTTGTGCCAGTGAGATCACGGCGTTGCTCAATGGCGGCCAATCGGGGCGCGATGGCTTTACGGTCGATGAAAAGACGCTCCAGGGATTACGCCCGGCGGATATCGCCATCCTGGTGCGTGACGGCAAAGAAGCTCAGGCCGTGCGCGACGAGCTGTCCGCGCGGGGAGTGCGCAGTGTCTATCTGTCCGACAAAGACTCGGTCTTCGCTTCACAGGAAGCGCGGGACCTGCTGATCTGGCTCAGGGCCTGCGCCGAGCCGGATGTCGAGCGGCCACTGCGGGCAGCGCTGGCCAGCATCACGCTGAATCTTGCGCTGACGGAGCTGGAACGTCTCAATCAGGATGAGCTGGCCTGGGAGCGTCGGGTCATGCAGTTCCGAGGCTATCGTACGGTCTGGCGTACCCAGGGCGTGTTGCCCATGCTGCGTCGCCTGCTACATGATTTCGAGCTGCCCCAGGCCTTGATGACGCGCAGCGACGGCGAGCGGGTGCTGACCAATTTGCTGCATCTTTGCGAGCTGTTGCAACAGGCCGCCGGTGAGCTGGATGGCGAGCAAGCTTTGATTCGGCATCTGTCCGAGCACCTGGCGCTGTCCGGGCAGGCTGGTGAAGAACAGATCCTGCGCCTGGAAAGCGATGAGCAACTGGTCAAGGTGGTCACGATTCACAAGTCCAAGGGACTTGAATATCCACTGGTGTTTTTGCCCTTCATCTGTTCGACGAAACCGGTGGATGGCAGTCGGTTGCCTTTGCATTACCACGATGAAGCCTGCAAGGCACAGATCAGCCTCAAGCCTACCGCCGAGTTGATCGCCAAGGCCGATGACGAGCGTCTGGCCGAGGATCTGCGGCTTCTCTACGTGGCCCTGACCCGCGCACAACACGCTTGCTGGCTGGGTGTGGCTGATCTCAAGCGGGGCAATAACAACAGCTCGATCCTGCATTTGTCCGCATTGGGCTATCTGTTGGGCGGTGGTGTGCCGTTAGTCGAATCGGTGGAGTTGAGGCGCTGGCTGGAGGACCTGCAACAAGGCAGCGCAGTGGTCAGCTATCAGGAGATGCCCCAGGCCACCGACGAGCATTACCGGCCGCCTCGCAACGAAGCGGTATTGCTTGAGCCTTTGATTCCCCTACGCAAAGCCAGCGAAAACTGGTGGATCGCCTCCTACAGCGCCTTGCGTATCGGGGAAAGCCTGAGTGCGGGCAGCAATGATGCGCCGGAGAACCCGCAGGCTCAGAAGCTGTTCGACGATGAGCGGCTTGACCCCGATGCCCCAAGGGAAATTGTTGCCGTGGGTGGCGATATTCACCGCTTCCCTCGCGGCCCTGGTCCCGGCACATTCCTTCATGGCCTGCTGGAGTGGGCCGCTGGCGAAGGATTTGAAGCTACGCCAACCGCCATTGAGGATGCCATAGCCCGGCGCTGCAATCGTCGAGGTTGGAAAGGCTGGATCGCTACCCTGGGTGACTGGCTGCAACACCTGATCAAATTGCCTATGCACATAGGTGGTGACCAGGCGCCGGTGGTGCTCGAGAACCTGTCCCGGTTTCAGGTCGAGATGGAGTTCTGGTTTGCCAGCCACAAGGTCGATGTGCTCAAGCTCGACCAACTGGTTTGCCAATTTACCCATGGCGGTGTCGCTCGCGTGGCCGCTGAGCCGGTATTGCTCAACGGGATGTTCAAGGGCTTCATCGATTTGACGTTCGAGCACGAGGGCCGGTATTACGTGGCCGATTACAAGTCCAACTGGCTGGGTGTCGATGAGATGGCCTACACCGAGCAGGCCATGGAACAGTCAATCCTCGACAATCGCTACGACCTGCAATACGTGTTGTACCTGTTGGCCCTGCACCGTCAGCTCAAGGCGCGCCTGCCCGGCTATGACTACGATCGGCATGTCGGTGGGGCGTTGTATCTGTTCCTGCGCGGTACCCGCTCAGCCAGTCAGGGCGTTTACTTCACCAAGCCTCCACGGGCGCTGATCGAGCAACTGGACCGTATGTTCCAAGGGGTTTGCGAGCCAAAGGCTGAACCGGCATGGGAACAGGGGGAGCTGCTATGAAACGTTCTTTTGCCGATCTGTTACCCCAATCGTCTGATGACGAGAGCCTGATGGATCTGGCGCCGCTGAGCCGCGCGGATGACTTGCTGCTGTTGCTCACCCGCTGGGTCGAACGAGGATGGTTGCGCGCCCTGGACAAGGCATTCGTCGCCTTCCTCCATGAGCTCGCGCCTGAAGATGATCCGTTGGTGCTGCTTGCTGCGGCGCTCACCAGCCATCAGTTGGGTCACGGGCATGTCTGCCTGGATCTGTTCGAAACGCTCAAGGAGCCGGATTTCGCCCTGTCACTGCCGCCTGAAGGCGACTCGCAAACGGGGGTAGAGTTGTTGCCCTCGCAAATACTACGGACCCTCGATGGGGCTCACTGGTGCAAGGTCCTGGCTTCCAGTGCTCTGGTGGCCTTGGCCGTCGATGAGCATGAAGAAGCGCGGCAACGCCCTTTGGTGTTATCAGGTAAGCGGCTTTATCTGCGTCGTTATTGGGCTTATGAGCGGCGGATCGATGAGGCGTTGCGACAACGGCTTGCCGAACATGAAGCGGCACCTGATGATCTTCGCGAGCGTTTGAACGGGTTGTTCGGGCCGGCCAACGCCGCTGGCCCGATCGATTGGCAAAAACTGGCCTGTGCGCTGGCGACCCGTGGAGCCTTCAGTATCATCACTGGCGGCCCGGGTACCGGCAAGACCACCACGGTTGTGCGCTTGCTCGCCTTGCTTCAGGCGCCCGCTGTCGAGGCAGGCAAACCGCTGCGGATCCGCCTGGCCGCGCCCACAGGCAAGGCGGCGGCGCGTCTGACCGAGTCCATCAGCCAGCAGGTTCGCACCCTCGATGTGGTTGACGCCGTGCGCGAGCGCATTCCTTGCGATGTCACCACGGTCCATCGCTTGTTGGGCAGTCGGCCTGGCACCCGACATTTTCGCCATCATGGGGGCAATCGCTTGCCACTGGATGTGTTGGTGATCGATGAAGCCTCCATGATCGATCTGGAGATGATGGCCAATCTGCTGGATGCGCTGCCGACTCATGCGCGACTGGTATTACTGGGTGATAAGGACCAACTGGCTTCTGTTGAGGCCGGTGCGGTACTGGGGGACCTGTGTCGGGACGCCGAGGAGGGTTGGTACAGCCCCCGGACCCTGGCCTGGCTGGAGTCGGTCAGCGGTGAAAACCTGGCGGCCAGTGATCTGCGGCAAGACCTCGATGGCACTCATGCCTTGGCCCAGCAAGTGGTCATGCTCAGGCATTCGCGGCGCTTCGGTGAGGGCAGTGGGATCGGTCAACTGGCGCGTCGGGTCAACCAGCAACAACCGGAACAGGCCCGTCAACTGCTGCTCGAAGGCGAATTCACCGACCTGTTTTCCCTGGCGCTGAGGGGCGAACACGATGGGGCGCTGGAGCGCTTGTTACTCGACGGCAAGGCAGAAGGGCCGAAGGGTTATCGGCATTACTTGAGCCTGTTGCGTCAGCGCCGCCCGGCCATTTCCCGACCGCTTGAGGACAGCTGCTGGACCGATTGGGCTCGGGAAGTGCTGTCGGCTTTCGACGAGTTCCAGCTGCTTTGTGCCGTACGCAAAGGCCCGTGGGGCGTCGCGGGGTTGAACCAGCGCATCACCGCCGCGCTACTCAAGGCCCAGCTTATCGACAGCGATCATCAATGGTACGAAGGGCGCCCGGTTCTGATGACCCGCAACGACTACGGGTTGGGCCTGATGAATGGCGATATCGGTATCGCGCTCAAGCTGCCCGAGCGTGAGGGGCCAGACGCCGGCAAGCAGGTTCTGCGGGTGGCGTTCCCTCGTAACGATGGCCAGGGCGGTGTGCGTTTCGTCCTGCCCAGTCGCCTGAACGATGTAGAAACTGTCTTTGCCATGACGGTGCACAAATCCCAAGGTTCGGAGTTCGCCCATACGGCTTTGATTCTTCCGGATGCGCTGAACCCGGTGCTGACGAAAGAATTGGTGTACACCGCCATTACTCGGGGCAAGCAGTGGTTCAGTCTGATTGAGCCGCGAGCGGGCGTCTTTGAAGAGGCGGTTCAGCGCAAGGTCAAGCGCTTGAGCGGGTTGATGCTGGCGCTGGAAGGAGCTGTCTGAGCGATCGACTTTCGCGATTCAGTGCCCAGGGCGGCTGTTCTGCACGCTTGTGTCGTAAGCGTCGTAGGGCGCTGCCTCGCTGGCTTTTTGGCACTGTGCTATCTTTCCGGCACTTATTGCATCGACCAAGAGACTTTCCATGAGTGTGGCTGTTCAGGAGACAGTGCGCCGCAAGGGCTGGAGGCAATATTTGCTTGCCGGCCTGCTGTGCTTACTGGCGCCTGTGGTTGTCGCCCAGGATCAGGCCACCACCACCCGGGCTGAACAGCGGGCCGAATCCGTCACCCAGGTTGTGTTGGGAATTCTCAGCTACGCCCGCTGGCCCGTGGAACCAGCGCAATTGCAGTTGTGCATTGTCGGGCCGACTCAATACACAGACGATTTGGTCAAGGGTACGACTCAGGCCACTGGCCGGCCTGTGACTGTGCAGCGGGTGCTGGCCGACCACCCCAGTATTGCCACTGATTGCAACGCGATCTACATCGGCAGATTGACCCATGACGAGCGCACCCGGCTGTTCGCGTCCTTGATCGGTAAACCTGTGTTGAGCATCAGTGAAGGCGGCGATCAGTGCACCGTCGGCAGCCTGTTCTGTCTGCGGGTCGCTGACGAACAGGTCTCGTTCGAGGTCAACCTGGATTCGGTGGCGCGCAGTGGCGTGCGCATTCACCCCAGCGTTTTGCAGCTTTCACGTCGCAGGCCAGCAGCCCCATGAATCTGCCCACGGCACGGATCCGTCCCACACTGGGCTCGGTCATTGGTCGCGGTCACCTGATTGTCGCGTTGGTGGCGATCACCATGGCCAGTGTCTCCCTGACGTTGCTTGGTGTACTGGCGCTGCGAGTCTATGCCGATCACAACCTGCACCTGATCGCCCGCTCGATCAGCTATACCGTTGAAGCGGCCGTGGTGTTCGATGACTCAGTGGCGGCGACCGAGGCGCTGGCTGTGATTGCCTCCACCGAAGAGGTCGCCGATGCCGAGGTGTTCAACGAGCATGGGCGTCTGCTGGCTCGCTGGCAGCGACCGGAAACCGGCTTGTTGTCGGAATTGGAAAGGCACATCGCCAAAACCTTCCTGGAAAAGCCCATCAGCCTGCCAATCATCCATCAGGGACAGAATATAGGCGCAGTTCTACTGTCGGGACATGGCGGCAGCCTTTTGCGGTTTTTGCTTAGCGGCCTGGCGGGAATTGTCCTGTGCACGGCGGTGAGCGCCTGGGTGGCGTTGTATCTGGCGCGGCGCCAGTTACGCGCAATCACCGGGCCGCTGCGCAGCCTCGCCGAGGTGGCCCATGCCGCGCGCAGCGAGCGCGCCCTCGACCGACGCGTACCGCCGGCCGCTATCGCCGAACTGGATAACCTGGGCAATGACTTCAACGCGCTGCTTGATGAGCTGGAGTCCTGGCAAACCCACCTGCAAAGCGAGAACGAAACCCTGGCTCACCAGGCCAGTCATGACAGCCTGACCGGATTGCCGAATCGGGCATTTTTCGAAGGCCGGCTGATCCGTGCACTACGCAATGCCAACAAACTCGACGAGCAGGTCGCCGTGCTCTATCTGGACAGTGACCGGTTCAAGGGTATCAACGATAACTTCGGCCATGCTGCCGGTGATGCGGTGCTGACGGCGGTGGCGACACGGGTCCGGGCACAGTTGCGTGAAGGTGACCTGGTGGCGCGCCTGGGCGGTGACGAATTTGCCGTGCTGCTTGCACCCTTGCACCGGACCGAGGATGCCGAACGGATTGCCGAGAAAATCATAGCCAGCATGGAAATGCCCATTCAATTGCCCGGCAATGCCTCGGTGCTGACCTCTCTGAGTGTCGGCATCGCCGTTTATCCTGATCATGGCGCGACACCAGGCGCCTTGCTCAATGCCGCCGATGCGGCGATGTATCAGGCCAAGCGCCTCGCCAGAGGCGGTCAACACACGGCCGGGTCGGAGCACCCGGTTGCTGATCTTCACGCCAGGAGCTGACTCGTGCGCCTATATCCTCAAATCTCCCTGCAGCGTTTCGCCGCGCTTTTGTTCATCACCGTTCTGGCCCTGACCGGCTGCCAGACGACACCCCAAAAAGGTCTTACCCCGGCGCAAGTCGCCGTGCTCAAACAACAAGGGTTCGAATTGACTGATGAGGGATGGGCTTTCGGCCTGTCCGGCAAAGTACTGTTTGGCAGCGATGTGGAAACCCTCAACCCGGCCAGTACCGAGATTGTCGAGCGAATCGGCAAGGCTCTGCTGGGGGCCGGAATCGAGCGGGTGCGGATCGATGGTCATACCGACGCATCAGGCTCGCAAACCTATAACGAACAACTGTCGATACGTCGGGCCTACAGCGTGAGCAAGGTATTGATTGGCGTGGGCATGCGCGAAGAAAACGTTCAAACACGGGGGCTGGGCAGTAGCAGGCCAGTCGCCTCCAACGACACGGTCGAGGGGCGCACCGAAAACCGTCGCGTCGCCATCGTGGTCATCGCCGACTAGTCGGCGAATACCATCTCTCGGCTCTCGCCCATCAACAATGGCTGATTCTGCTCAGTCACTTCGCGGATGTAATCCCACAACAGCGTGATGCGTTTGAGCTTCCTCAAATCCTCCCGGCAGTACATCCAGAACTGCCGGGTGACGGTGATTTCCTCCGGCAGCACCGGCAGCAGGCGCGGATCCTGGGCGGCGAGGAAGCACGGCAGGATCGCCAATGATCGTCCTTGCTGCGCTGCCACGAACTGCGCAATCACGCTGGTGCTGCGCAGGTGCGCATGGGCGCCCGGCAATACATTCGCCAAGTAGAGCAGCTCGGAACTGAACGCCAAATCATCCACGTAGCTGATGAACGAATGCTTGCTCAGGTCCGCCGGTCGGTGGATGGGAGGATGGCTGTCCAGGTATGGCTGGGTGGCGTAGAGCTGCAGTCGGTAGTCGCATAGTTTGCAGCACACATACGGGCCATGTTCGGGGCGTTCGAGGGCGATGACGATGTCGGCTTCGCGCTTGGAAAGGCTGATGAAGTGCGGCAGCGGCAGGATGTCCACGGAAATGGCCGGGTAGGCATCGACGAAATGACTCAGTTGCGGCGTGATGAAGAAGCTGCCGAAGCCCTCGGTACAGCCCATGCGCACGTGGCCGGACAACGCCACCCCAGAGCCTGACACCTGTTCGCAGGCCATGTGCAGGGTGCTTTCGATCGATTCGGCGTAACCCAGCAGACGCTGGCCTTCGGCGGTCAGGACAAAACCGTTGGTCCGGGATTTTTCGAACAGCAGCGTCCCCAATGACGTTTCCAGCGAGCTGATGCGTCGCGACACCGTGGTGTAGTCGACGGCCAGGCGCTTGGCCGCCGTGCTGGCCTTGCGGGTGCGGGCCACTTCGAGGAAAAACTTGAGGTCGTCCCAATTCAGCGACCCCAGGGAGGTGATGTTTTTTTGCATGATGGACCGGTTTTTATGTGCGTTCTTATTAGAAGTTTGCACATCTATACTCCAAAAACCGTCTCATCACCAAGGTGTCTGTCTATGCACCTTGATCTGTGCTGAACCAGCGCTCTCTATAAGAACAAGTCCCGGAGGCCAGCATGAACGTTTCCCTTACGCCCAGCGACACTGCCCTGCAAACCGTAAAATTGTTGATCGACGGCGAGTGGGTTGAATCCCAGTCCAGCGAATGGCACGACATCGTCAACCCGGCCACCCAGCAGGTACTGGCGAAAGTCCCGTTCGCCACGGCGTCGGAAGTCGATGCCGCCATTGCCGCCGCCCAGCGTGCTTTCCAGACCTGGAAGCTGACCCCCATCGGCGCGCGGATGCGCATCATGCTCAAGCTCCAGGCACTGATTCGCGAGCATTCCAAACGCATCGCCGCCGTACTGAGCGCCGAGCAGGGCAAGACTATCGCTGATGCCGAGGGCGATATTTTCCGTGGCCTGGAAGTGGTCGAACACGCCTGTTCCATCGGCACCCTGCAAATGGGCGAGTTTGCCGAGAACGTTGCCGGCGGCGTCGATACCTACACGTTGCGCCAACCGATTGGTGTGTGTGCGGGCATTACCCCGTTCAATTTCCCGGCGATGATTCCGCTGTGGATGTTCCCGATGGCCATCGCCTGCGGTAACACCTTCGTGCTCAAACCGTCGGAGCAGGATCCGCTGTCAACCATGCTGCTCGTGGAGCTGGCCATCGAGGCTGGTGTGCCGGCGGGCGTGCTCAACGTGGTGCATGGCGGCAAGGATGTGGTGGATGCCCTCTGCACCCACAAGGACATCAAGGCGGTTTCCTTTGTCGGCTCAACGGCGGTCGGCACCCACGTGTATGACCTGGCGGGTCGGCATGGCAAGCGCGTGCAGTCGATGATGGGCGCCAAGAACCATGCGGTGGTGTTGCCTGATGCCAATCGCGAACAGACCCTCAATGCTTTGGTCGGCGCCGGTTTCGGGGCGGCGGGCCAGCGTTGCATGGCCACTTCGGTGGTGGTCATGGTGGGCGCGGCCAAGCAATGGCTGCCCGAGCTCAAGGCCTTGGCGCAGAAGCTCAAGGTCAACGCCGGCAGTGAGCCGGGCACGGATGTCGGCCCGGTCATTTCCAAGCGGGCCAAGGCGCGGATTCTTGAATTGATCGAGAGTGGCGTACAGGAAGGGGCCAAGCTGGAACTTGATGGCCGTGACATCAGCGTGCCGGGTTTCGAGCAAGGCAACTTCGTCGGCCCGACCCTGTTTTCCGGCGTGACTACCAAGATGCGTATTTACACCGAAGAAATCTTTGGTCCGGTGTTGGTGGTGCTGGAAGTCGACACCCTTGATCAGGCAATCGCCCTGGTCAATGCCAACCCGTTTGGCAACGGCACCGGCCTGTTCACGCAAAGCGGGGCGGCGGCGCGTAAATTCCAGAGCGAAATCGACGTCGGCCAGGTGGGGATCAACATCCCGATTCCGGTACCGGTGCCGTTTTTCAGCTTCACCGGCTCCCGTGGTTCGAAGCTTGGCGACCTGGGCCCCTACGGCAAACAAGTGGTGCAGTTCTACACTCAGACCAAGACCGTTACCGCACGCTGGTTCGATGATGACAGCGTCAATGACGGTGTGAACACCACCATCAATCTGCGTTAAGGAGCCGGACATGAAGATCGCATTTATCGGTCTGGGCAACATGGGCGCCCCCATGGCGCGCAATCTGCTCAAGGCCGGCCACTCGCTGAACCTGTTCGACCTGAACCAGACGGTGCTGGCTGAACTGGCCACATTGGGCGGCACCATCAGCGCCTCACCTCGCGATGCGGCCCAGGGCGTGGCCCTGGTGATCACCATGTTGCCGGCTGCTGCCCATGTACGCAGCGTCTGGCTGGGTGAAGACGGTGTACTGGCCGGCATCGCCGCCGGTACGCCCGCGGTGGATTGCAGCACCATCGACCCGCAGACCGCTCGCGATGTTGCCGCCGCAGCCGCCAAACAAGGCGTAGCAATGGCTGACGCGCCAGTCTCCGGCGGCACCGGTGGCGCAGCGGCCGGCACGTTGACCTTCATGGTGGGTGCCACCGCTGAATTGTTCGCCACCCTGCAACCGGTGCTGGCGCAGATGGGCCGTAATATCGTGCATTGCGGCGACGTCGGCACCGGGCAGATCGCCAAGATCTGTAACAACCTGCTGTTGGGGATTTCCATGGTAGGCGTCAGCGAAGCCATGGCCCTGGGCGATGCCCTGGGGATCGATACGCAGGTACTGGCCGGGATCATCAACAGCTCAACAGGCCGTTGCTGGAGTTCGGACACCTACAACCCGTGGCCTGGCGTGATCGAAACAGCACCGGCGTCCCGTGGCTACACCGGGGGCTTTGGTGCCGAGCTGATGCTCAAGGACCTGGGCCTGGCTACCGAAGCGGCGCGGCAGGTTCATCAACCGGTGGTGCTAGGCGCGGTTGCGCAGCAGTTGTACCAGGCGATGAGTCAGCGGGGCGAGGGCGGCAAGGATTTTTCGGCGATTGTTAACAGCTATCGCAAGCCGCAATAAGAGCTGGGGCACCGACGCCACAGAGCCTGTGCAATTTGGAAAGCTGTTTTCCGAGAGACCATGTCGGGTGGTCTCTCGGTTTTTTGTTTCAGGCAAAGACGAAATATTTACGCACGGTCTCGACCACTTCCCACGTGCCTTTCATGCCCGGCTCGATGACGAAGATGTCACCGGCCCGCAGATGGATCGGCTCCATGCCATCGGGGGTGATGATGCAGTAGCCTTCCTGGAAATGGCAGTACTCCCACTTCACATAGTCGACGCGCCACTTGCCCGGTGTACAGATCCAGGTGCCCATGATCTTGCTGCCGTCTTCGCTGGTGTAGGCGTTGAGGTTGACGGTGTGCGGATCGCCTTCGAGTTTTTCCCATTTGCAGGCATCGAGTACGGGCAGCGGATGGGTATCGCGCAGGACGGTGATGGGGGCGGTCATGTGAACTCCGAAAGGGACAGAAGAGAGCAGGCACCCTAACGCGCGACATGATCGGGCAGATGCCTGTGCTCGACACCGGCCTATCCAGAAGCGCGCATCAGCGAGCGGTCAGGTGCGTGGCAAGGGCTTTGGCGTAGGCGGGCAAGTTGTCGAAGCGGCGGGCGCACAGCCGCAGTGAGCGTTGAGCCCAGGCCTCTTGCAGCGAGACCCATCGCCAGGAAGGTTCGGGCGGGCGCCGCGCGATCGCGGCCTTTGGCACGATGGCAATGCCCGCACCATGAGCGACCATGCGAATCACGCCATCAAAACCGTCGGCGCGAATGCGAATGTGCATGCGTCGTCCAGTGTGCAGCGCCTGTTCTTCGAGGTAGATCGCCAGCGCACTAGAAGCGTTCAGGCCTACATAATCATGGCCGAGGGTCTCATTGAAACTCAGCAGGCGACCATCAGCCAGGGGATGTTCCGAGGGCAGGATCAATACCAGCGGATCATCGCGAAAGGGTCGGGTTTCAAGGCCGGCGGTGTCCACCGCGTCGGAGATGATACCCAGGTCCGACGCGCCCTGACGCAGTGCATGGGTGATCCGTGAGCTGGGCAATTCCTGCAGATCGATGTCGAGGTTGGAATGGGCCTTGAGAAAGTCGGCCAGCAATTCCGGCAGGTATTCGGTCATGGCGCTGGTGTTGCACAACAACCGCACCCGCCCTTTGACGCCTCGGGCGTATTCGCCCAGGTCCTGTTGCAGGTGTTCGGCATGTTGCAGCAACACCCGGGCATGTTGCGCCAGCGCCTGGCCGGCCGATGTGGGTGTTACACCGCGCCGCCCGCGTTCGAGCAATTCGATCCCCAGGGAGGCCTCCATGGCCCGGACTCGGGCACTGGCCGCTGCCAGGGAGAGATGGCTGCGGGCAGCGCCGGCGGTGATGTTGCCGGTGTCGAGGATGTGCAGGTAGAGGCGCAGGTCGGTGAGGTCGAAGTGCATGGGGGATGTGATCCTGTGCCGGGTTCTGGGGTGTCTGGAACATTGTCATCGCGAGCAGGCTCGCTCCCACGAGAACAATGCAGGATCCAAGGTGGGAGCGAGCCTGCTCGCGATGGCGTCTACAGCCTCAGCAAATTCTTCAGCCTCTTGCTCGGCCAGAGGCTGTCTCAGTATATGGCAGATTTAAAACCCGACCGCCAGGGCCCACGATAGCCCCATGAACACACTCATGGCTTTCTATCAAAATCTTGGCCCTGCCCTTTCTTTGCTGGTCATAGGCACTTTCCTGCTGGCCGGCACCATCAAGGGTGTGATCGGCCTCGGCCTGCCGACCATTTCCATGGGCCTGCTCGGCCTGGCTATGGCTCCGACACAGGCTGCGGCGTTGCTCGTCATCCCGGCCACGCTGACCAATATCTGGCAACTGACCTTTGGCGGTCATCTGCAAACCCTGATCTGGCGCTTGTGGCCACTGTTGCTGGCGATTTGCATCGGCACCGCTCTGGGCACGTTGTGGTTCGATACGGTGGGTGGACCTTGGGCGGTTCGAGCATTGGGTGGCGCGTTGTTGCTGTACGCGCTGAGCGGGCTGTTGCTGCCGACATTGCGGGTCGCTGCCAGTGTTGAGCCGTGGCTCGCACCGTTCTGCGGTCTGCTCACTGGCCTCATCACTTGTGCGACGGGTGTGTTCGTCATCCCGGCGGTGCCGTACCTGCAAGCGTTGGGCTTGAGCAAGGACGAACTGGTGCAGGCGTTGGGGTTGTCATTCACGGTTTCGACACTGGCCCTGGCGGCCTGCCTGCTGTGGCGCGGCGCCTTGGGCGGTGGCGAATTAAGTGCTTCGGTGCTGGCCCTGGCGCCGGCGCTGCTGGGGATGTGGCTGGGGCAATGGCTGCGTCAGCGCATCAGCGCCGTGCTGTTCAGGCGGGTGTTTTTCATTGGCCTCGCTGTGCTCGGCGGCCATTTGCTGATCAGCGGCTAGCCGAGGACGGGCTGAGCATGTCGACGCGGCGGATCTCGAAATCGCGCTCCAGGTACTCCATGCGCTGTTCGAAAAACTGCTTCATGTGCGGCAGGTTCGAATGCACGTCCAGATGAGCCTGGGATTGCCAGATCTCATAGAAGATAAACAGGGTCGGGTCTTGCCGGTCTCGCAGCATGTGATACTCGATGCAACCGGGTTCGGCACGGCTCGGCTCCACGTAGGCACGAAACAGCGTTTCGAAGGCTTCGGCTTTTTCCGGACGGGTCTTGGCGTGCAAAATGAAACCGTGCAATTCGCTCATTGGAGTGGCTCCTGAATAAAAGTATGCGAATGCTACGGCAAGAATTGGCTGCCTATTCGTGCGTATAGGTCAAATCAGTTTTGCCGTTGCAGCGCTTACTCCGCCGCAAGCTCATCGGTACTCTGCCGCCATCATTTTCAATCTTTCCATTGGGTGACCGTTCAACCGTGTCCCCTGGAATCCGATGAGGCTCTCCATGAAAAAAGTCCTGCTGCTCAACGGTGGTAAACAATTCGCTCACTCCGACGGTCGCTATAACGCCACCCTCCATGATGCGGCGGTCAGCGTGTTGGACCGTGGCGGGTTCGATGTGAAAACCACGTTCATCGACGGTGGTTACGACATCAAGGAAGAAGTTGCCAAATTCCTCTGGGCCGACGTGATCATTTACCAGATGCCAGGCTGGTGGATGGGCGCGCCGTGGACCGTCAAGAAATACGTCGATGAGGTCTTCACCGAAGGCCATGGCAGCCTCTACGCCAGCGACGGCCGCACCCGCTCCGATGCTTCGCAGAAATACGGCAGCGGTGGTTTGTTACAGGGCAAGCAATACATGTTGTCGCTGACCTGGAACGCCCCGCAGCAAGCCTTCGATGACCCGACCGACTTCTTTGAAGCCAAGGGTGTGGACGCTGTGTACTTTCCGTTCCACAAGGCCAACCAGTTCCTGGGCATGAGCGGATTGCCAACCTTCCTGTCTGTGGACGTGATGAAACGCCCGAATATCGAGGCCGATGTGGCGCGTTATGAGCAGCACTTGATTGAGGTGTTCGGCCTGAAGGCGTGACCTTTCTTTTGTCACGTATCCCGATACTATCCTGGGGCTCGGGTCCGCTTTGCGGCCCGGCGGGGATAGATTCCCTCGCCACAAGAGAGCGCAGTCGACAGGGGGATACGTGAAAGCCAGATCCGACGAATTACAGATTTTCGTCTGCGTGATCGAGTGCGGTTCGATATCCGCCGCCGCCGAGCAGGTCGGGCAGACGCCGTCTGCGGTCAGTCGCACCTTGTCGCGCCTGGAAGCCAAGCTCGATACCACGCTGATCAACCGCACCACGCGGCGCATGGACCTGACCGAAGAGGGCAAGTATTTCTTCGAGCAGGCCAAGGGCATTCTCGACCAGATGGATGAGCTGGAGGAGCGTCTGTCGTCTCGCCAGAAAAACCCGGCGGGGCGGTTGCGGATCAATGCGGCTTCGCCTTTCATGTTGCACGCTATTGTGCCGCATATCGAAGAGTTCCGCGGGCTCTACCCGGATATCCAGCTCGAACTCAACAGCAACGACCTGATCATCGATTTGCTCGAGCAAAGTACCGACATAGCGATCCGCATCGGCACCCTCAGCGACTCGACGCTACATGCCCGATCCCTGGGGTGCAGTCCGCTGCATATCCTGGCCAGCCCGGCCTATCTGAAGCAGCACGGTACACCTGCCACTGTCGCCGAACTGGCCCGGCATGCACTGTTGGGGTTTGCCCAGAATGAGGGCCTCAATCAGTGGCCGCTGCGCCACGAGCACGGTGATCGTTGGCCGATCCAGCCTGCCATCAGCGCGTCCAGTGGCGAAACCGTGCGTCACTTGGCGCTGCAAGGGCAGGGCATAGCGTGCCTGTCGGACTTCATGACCCGTGAAGACATCCGTGCCGGCCAGCTCAAGGTGCTGCTGGCCGATGCCAACAGCGGATATCGCCAACCGATCAACGCGGTGTATTACCGCAACTCCCAACTGGCTCTGAGGATCCAGTGCTTTCTGGACTTCATCCAGGGCAAGCTCGCCGAATACGCCTCGCGGGAATTCAAAGGCTGATTCGTGGCTTCAAGGCGAGTGTGGTTTGGGTTCGGGGGCTGGCCGATGCGCGCGTACGTCGGTGAGCGGCTGTGAAGCGGCGCTCGTTTGTCGTCAGCCGCGCAGATGAGTCAGCGGCAGTTCGGTGCTGTTGAGCACCTGGTTCAACACGAAGCTGGACCGCACACTGGTGACCCCGTCAATCCGGGTCAGGTGCCCCAGCAGCAGTTTCTGATAATGGTCCATGTCCGGCACCACGACCTTGAGCTGGTAATCCGCATCCATGCCGGTCACCAGGCTGCATTCCAACACCTGGGGCAAATTGCGGATGGCGGCTTCGAAGTTCTCGAAACGTTCAGGGGTGTGGCGGTCCATGCCGATGAGCACGTAGGCCGTCAGGCTCAGGCCGAGCATTTTGCGGTCGAGCAGGGCGACCTGACGGGTAATGTAGCCGTCGTCTTCCAGTTGCTTGACCCGCCGCGAGCAGGGGGACGGCGACAGGCCGATGCGTTCGGCCAGCTCCTGATTGGAGATGCGCGCGTCGCGCTGCAATTCCGCCAGAATGCTCAGGTCGTAACGGTCGAGTTTGCTCATTGGTCGGGCCTTTGTCTGGATAATTGCTGGATATTATCTATCGCGGGTAAAAAATTGCGCAAGTGATGTTTATTTACGCAATCTTCGCAATCATTCGTCGGTACTCCGAGCCTATTCTTATCACCAAGATCACTGCTCGGACAAACAGTCCAGTGCGGCCCGCCCAATCCGGCCGGCCGCGGTCGCAGCACCCACCGGTGTCTGGCAGACCCCCGAGCTGCACACTGTCCAGAAGACGGCGTGAGGTGAGCCGACGTCAAAAGCGTCGCGCACGGACGAAGTTCTCAAGGGGAGGCCGACGGGCCTCCCTTTTTTATGCCTGCGAAATAATGGCGGCGGCTGATAATCTGTCGCAGAACCGGCCTAGGCTTTTCCAGTCTCATTCATCAGGCCCTGAACCGTTGTGAGGAATTTCATGAAGTCGCGCATCTGGCGTTTGGCAGGTGTTGGTCTGTTGTGGGCAAGTGTCAGTGCGCAGGGAGTGGCCGACGATCAGCAAAATCGTGGCGGCCCGGACGGGAGAGGTGGCAATGGCCAGGGTTATTCAGGCCAACCCCGGCCACAGAGCAACGAAATCATTCGCGGCGACAACAGCCGCCAGTTTGAGGTCCAGCCTCACGCTCAAGGCGGCCAGCCCTACAACCGCCCGCCGCAAGACCCCAATGGTCGTCCGCCGCAGCCACCGGGTAACAGCCTGCCGATCCAGGGCCGCCCCGACAGCGTGACCCAGACCCAGGAGCCGAGGCCGGGTTACTACCGCGATATTCCGCGCCGCAGTGATGGCTATCCGAGCGGTGGGCCACGCCCCAGCCATGACCCTCGCCCTGATCAGCACTGGTCCGGTCGGCCGGACGGTCATGGCAACGGCTGGGGGCCGGGCCCGCAATATCGTCCTGGGTATGTAATCGATCGTTTTCCGGATCGTCACTACCGCGTGCCTTACCGTGGCCATGACTATTTTTATTCGGGCGGTTACTGGTATCGCCCCCAAGGGCCGCGCTATATCGTGGTTGAGCCGCCGCGGGGAATCCGTACCCGTTATCTGCCCGATTATGCCCGGGAAGTCTGGATCGGCGGTTCGCTGTTTTTCCTCGCCGCCGGTGCCTATTACATCTACGAAGCCAACACCCGGGACTACGTCGTCGTTGACGCGCCGGTGAGCAACCCGCAGCCCCAGCCCCAAGGCAACAGCTACGATGTGGTGGCTTATCCAGCCAACGGCCAGTCTCCCGAGCAGGTCAATCAGGATGGCTACGAATGCTATCGCTGGGCGGTGCAGCAGAGCGGTTTCGATCCGCGCAACTACACCTACCCACCCGCGCCGCAAGTGGTGCAGACCTATCGCCAAGCCCAGGGGAGTTGCTTGAGCAGTCGTGGGTATCAGGTGACGTACTGATCACTCGAAAGAAAAACACTNACCCACCCGCGCCGCAAGTGGTGCAGACCTATCGCCAAGCCCAGGGGAGTTGCTTGAGCAGTCGTGGGTATCAGGTGACGTACTGATCACTCGAAAGAAAAACACTCCCCTGTGGCGAGGGAGCTTGCTCCCGCTCGGTTGCGCAGCGACCGTAAAATCTTGGGCCTGCTGCGCAGGCCAGCGGGAGCAAGCTCCCTCGCCACGGGGTTCTGTGTTCGGCGTCAGGCGCTGGTGCGCTTCACCACTTCCGACGGATCGGCATGCACCAACACTTCCGCCTTCGGATAGGCGCGGTGTATGGCATCGGCGGCCTGGTCGCTGATGCCGTGGGCTACGGACAGGGTCAGTTCTCCCGGCAGTTCCAGATGCAGTTGCACGAACCAATGGTTACCTGAGATCCGCGTGCGCAGATCGTGGGCACCCAGTACCCCGGGCACCGCGCAGGCCAGTTCCAGCATGCGCTGGCTGACGTCGGGCGGCAGTTCCTCATCCATCAATACCGCGAAGCTTTCCCGGGCGATCTGGATCGCGCTCCACAGGATGTAGACGGCGATGCCCAGGCCGAACCAGGCATCGAGTTGATGCCAGCCCAACCCGGCCAGCACCAGGGCGACCAGGATGCTGCCGTTGAGCAACAGATCCGAGCGATAGTGCAGCGAGTCGGCGCGTACGGCGTTGGAGCCGGTGGCGCGGACGACCCGATGTTGCAGCGCCAACAAGGCCAGGGTCAGCCCCAGGGAGAATACGATCACGCCGACACTGAGCCAGGCCGCTTCCACCGGGACCGGGTTTTTCAGACGCTCAAACGCCTGTAGCGCAATCAACACCGCACTGCCGCCGATGAACAATGCCTGGGCCATGCCGGCCAGGGACTCGGCTTTGCCGTGGCCGTAACGATGGTCCTCGTCGGCGGGGCGCAATGCGTAATGCACCGCCAGCAGGTTGAGCAGCGACGTGACGCCGTCCAGCGCCGAGTCGGTCAGGCCGGCGAGCATGCTCACCGAGCCGCTCAGCCACCAGGCCAGTGCCTTGGCAATGACCAGAATAAGCGCCACGGCCACCGAAGCACGGGTGGCCAGACGCAGCAGACGGGCATGTTCGGTGCTGGTGGTCATGGCGCGGTCGTTCCTTCAATAGCGCCCATCACGCGGCCGGTTTAAGCCCGAGGGCGGCCAGTTGCTGGGCGTTGCCCTTGCTTTGGATCAAACGTGGGTCGTCCAGGGGGAAACTGCGGCCCAGTTCGCTCTCCAAAATCGCTTGCAGCTTTTGGTTGTTGACGCTGCCGTCGGCGTTGATCGCCGGCTTGAGCTTTTCTGGCTCGATCTGGACGCTTCTGCCGGGCTCGAAATAAATCGCCCCGGTGGCGAAGTCCACGGCGAACGCGATCAGGCCGGGGATGATGTAGAACAGCAGGCCGACGGCGTCCAGCGCGGCAATCGCCGGGTCGATCTTGCCATCGATCTGGCCGCGACGGTCGGGGTAGAAGATCGAGCCGCAGGCGCTGATCTGGGTCAGCAGGGAGGCGACCAGAACGCCGCCGATCACGCGAAAGGGAATACGCATAGCAATCTCCTGAGCAGGTAAAGGCGTTGCTGGTTGGAGTCCAGACCACGCTAAACAGTTCGCCGTTATACTCGGCCCTCTGTTTTGGAGCCAGCATGATTTCTTTGCCGATTGATGAAGTTTTACCTGCCCTGCGTCAAGCCTTGGCGTCGCGTCACGAAGCCGTGCTCGAAGCGCCGCCCGGCGCTGGTAAAACCACCCGCGTCCCCTTGGCCCTGTTGAATGAGTCCTGGTTGGCCGGGCAGACGATTCTGATGCTTGAGCCCCGGCGCCTGGCGGCACGGGCGGCGGCCGAGCGACTGGCCAGCGAGCTGGGGGAAAAGGTCGGTGAAACCGTCGGCTACCGAATTCGTCTCGACAGCAAGGTGGGCCCCAAGACCCGCATTGAAGTGGTCACCGAAGGCATCCTCACCAGGCGCTTGCAGGACGACCCGGCGCTGGAGGGTGTGGGGCTGCTGATTTTTGATGAGTTCCACGAACGCAGTCTCGACGCCGACCTGGCCCTGGCCTTGAGTCTCAATGGCCGCGAGCTGTTTCGCGACGACCAGCCGCTGAAAATCCTGCTGATGTCCGCGACGCTGGAAGGCGAGCGTCTGGCCGGGTTGTTGGACGACGCGCCGATCCTGCGCAGTGAGGGGCGCATGTTCCCGGTGACGGTGCGCTGGGGCCGGCCGTTCCAGCCCGGCGAGTTCATCGAGCCGCGCCTGGTGCAGACCGTGCTCGAAGCCCTGCACGATGAAACCGGCAGCGTGCTGGTGTTCTTGCCTGGGCAAGCGGAGATCCGCCGGGTTCATCAGCAACTGGCCGATGCCTTGGGTGAAGGCGGTAATGTGCTGCTCTGTCCATTGCATGGCGAGCTGGACCTCGCCGCCCAACGCGCGGCCATCGACCCGGCGCCGCCCGGCCAGCGCAAAGTGGTGCTGGCCACCAACATCGCCGAAACCAGCCTGACCATCAATGGCGTGCGGGTGGTGATCGATGCCGGATTGGCGCGAGTGCCACGTTTCGATCCGGGCAGCGGCATGACCCGCCTCGACACCCAGCGGATTTCCCGGGCCAGCGCCACTCAGCGGGCCGGGCGGGCCGGGCGTCTGGAGCCGGGGGTGTGCTATCGGTTGTGGTCCGAAGACCAGCACGAACAACTGGCCGCTTATGGCAGCGCAGAGATTCTTTCGGCGGACCTGGCCGGGCTGGCTCTGCAATTGGGGCGTTGGGGCGTGACGCCGCAGCAATTGGTCTGGCTCGACATCCCGCCCACCGCCGCTTATGCCCAGGCGCAGGAGCTGCTGCAACGCCTGGGCGCGCTGGACGGCGAGCAACTGACCCGTCATGGCCAAGCCATGGCCGAACTGCCGGCTCACCCGCGCATCGCGCATTTGTTGCTGCGCGGGCAGTCGCTGGGGCTGGCGGACATGGCGTGCAACGTCGCGGCGCTGTTGGGTGAGCGAGACATTCTGCGTGGCGCCGGGGCGGACCTGCACACGCGCCTGGCGTTGCTGTCCGGTGAAGAGCGGGCGGCCCGTGGCGCCCAGGGCGGGGTACAGCGGGCGCGGCAACTGGCCCGGCAATATCGCGGTTACCTGCGGGGCAAAGCCGAAGACGCCGTCGCCGACCCCGAACATCCGCGCTGGCTGGGCGCTTTACTGGCGTTGGCCTACCCGGATCGCGTCGCTCAACAGCGGCGGCCCGGCGGGGCGGAGTATCGCCTGGCCAACGGCCGTGCAGCGTTGTTTGCCGAAGCGGACAGCCTGATGAAACAGCCGTGGCTGGTGATCGCCGACCTGGGCAGCCGACAGGGGCAGCGGGAAGAGCGAATCTACCTGGCGACGGATTTCGAGCCGGCGCTGTTTGATTCGGTGTTGGCCGAACAGGTGCGCACGGTGGATCAACTGGATTGGGACGAGCGTGAAGGCGTGCTGCGGGCCGAGCGCCAGCGCAAGGTCGGCGAACTGGTGCTCAGCCGTGAGCCACTGACCGGCCTGGATGAGTCGGCGCGCAGCCAGGCGCTGGTGAACCTGGTACGGCGCAAGGGACTGGAGTTGCTGCCCTGGACGCCGGAGCTGCGGCAATGGCAGGCGCGGGTGGCACTGTTGCGCCGGCTCGACCTGGAGGCCAAGAGCGAGAGTGATTGGCCAGATGTCAGCGACGGAGCGCTACTGAACACGCTTGAGCAATGGTTGATGCCGTACCTGGGACGCGTGTCACGTCTCAGCCATTTCGCCAACCTGGACCTGTCGAGTATTGTCCACAACCTGCTGCCCTGGCCCTTGCCGCAACGGCTGGATGAATGGGCACCCCATCATCTGAGCGTGCCCTCGGGCTCGTCGATTCGCCTGGACTACAGCGAACACCCGCCGATTCTCGCGGTACGCTTGCAGGAACTGTTCGGCCTGGCCGACACCCCACGCATTGCCGGCGGCCGACAGGTCGTCAAACTGCACCTGTTGTCACCGGCGCGGCGACCGGTGCAGGTGACCCAGGATCTGGCGAATTTCTGGCGCAGCACCTATGCCGAAGTGAAGAAAGACCTCAAGGGACGTTATCCCAAGCATTACTGGCCGGACGATCCGCTAGTGGCCGAAGCCACGGCCCGGATCAAACCCCGTAAGTGATAAAGCGCCGGTTTGGCCCGCCAGCACGGCGGCGCAAATGGTAGATTCACCGGCCCATCAACTGCTTTATACGCAGTCTCGGTTACTTGGCTTCAGATTCGGAACAGTTCATGGCAAAGAAACCAGCAGCGCCCACCTCCCAGGCACCGATGACCTTGGCCACCAGGGGTTCGAGCCTGACGTTGATCGATGTGGCAAAGATTGCAGGCGTCTCGCCAATGACCGTTTCCAGGGCTTTGCATCGCCCGGAGCTGGTGAGCGAGAACACGCGGGAGAAGGTCCGCGAAGCGGTGCGCCAATCGGGCTATGTGCCGAACATGCTGGCGGGTAGCCTGGCGAGCAACAAAAGTCGTCTGGTGGCGATTTTCCTTCCAACCATCGCTAACTCCATTTTTGCAGACACCGTGCAATCGCTGATGGACCGCCTGACCCAAGCGGGCTATCAAACCCTGCTCGGTCTGACCGGCTACAGCGCGGAGCAGGAAGAAAAACTGCTTGAAGCCGTACTCGGTCGTCGTCCGGACGGCATCGTATTGACCGGTACGCTTCATACCGAATCAAGCCGCTTGCGACTCGCCCAGGCGGGAATTCCCGTGGTCGAGGCCTGGGATCTGAGTGAAGACCCTTTGGACATGCTGGTTGGCTTCTCCCATGAAAAAGTCGGGCAAGAGACCGCGCGACATTTGCTTGAAAAGGGTTACCAGCGCTTTTCCGTGGTGACCATCAGCGACCCGCGTGGCCTGCGTCGCTGCAACAGTCTTATCGCCGAGCTGCAGCGCCAGGGCATTGAGGAGGTGCCGATGGAAGTCCTGGCGCCCCCCGCCACGCTGGAGGTGGGGCGCGAGGGGCTGCGGCGGCTGCTGGATCTGCCGGTGCGCCCCGACATCGTGGTGTGCAGCTCCGATACCGTGGCTCAAGGTGTGTTGGCGCAAGCCGCCAGCCTTGGCTTGAAGGTGCCCGCTGACTTGGCCGTCATGGGCTTCGGGAATCTCAGCAGCGCGGCGCAGGTTTACCCGGCGCTGTCGACCGTCAGCGTCGACGGCGGCAGGATTGGCCTGCAAGTGGCTGAAGCACTGCTTGAACGATTCGACAATCCCGGCGCCCATCTCAAACCCGTGCGAATTGACACCGGCTTCACGTTCATCGACCGCGCCAGTACCTGAGCCTGGCAGTCGATTTTCCGGGGATTTACGGGATTGAATGATTGCGCAATCAGTGTAGTATCGAGGCAAGAGACCTTCTGAAGCATCGACGAAGGTCTTTTTTATGTCTCTTGATGATTGCGCAATCATTGTCACCTTCAGAGCCTGTCCAAGGAGAGCCCTATGCACGTACAAGAACAATCGCTCAAGTCCTCCGATGACGACCGAATCGCCTGGGTTCGTGTCGCTTCGGTCATCCTGCCGCTGGCCAATCCCATCAGTGATGCCAAGGTCCTTACCGGACGGCAAAAACCGATGACTGAAATCGCCATCCTGTTTGCCGAAATCGAGACCGTCGATGGGCATCAAGGCCTGGGTTTCAGTTACTCCAAGCGGGCCGGGGGGCCGGGACAATTCGCTCATGCCAAGGAAATCGCCCCGGCGCTGATCGGGGAAAACCCCAGTGACATTGCCAAACTCTGGACCAAGCTGTGCTGGGCTGGCGCGTCGGTGGGCCGCAGCGGTATGTCGACCCAGGCCATCGGGGCGTTCGACGTGGCGTTGTGGGATCTGAAGGCCAAGCGCGCCAACCTGTCGCTGGCGCGCTTGCTCGGTGCTCAACGTGACTCGGTGCGTTGCTACAACACTTCCGGTGGCTTCCTTCACACCCCGCTTGATCAGTTGATGAAGAACACTGACCTCTCGCGAGAAAAGGGAATTGGCGGCATCAAGTTGAAGGTCGGGCAACCGGATTGCGCCATCGACATTGAACGGGTCAGTGCGGTGCGCAAGCACTTGGGTGACAACTTCCCGTTGATGGTGGATGCCAACCAGCAATGGGATCGCCCGACGGCCCAGCGCATGTGTCGGCAATTTGAAGCGTACAACCTGATCTGGATTGAAGAGCCGCTGGACTGCTATGACGCTGAAGGCCATGCCGCGTTGGCGCAGCAGTTCGATACACCGATTGCCACGGGTGAAATGCTCACCAGCGTTGCTGAACATGCCGAGTTCATCAAGCAGCGCGGCGCTGATTTCCTGATGCCCGACGCGCCACGAGTAGGCGGCATCACCCCTTACCTGAAGGTCGCATCAATGGCCGAGCAGGCGGGCCTGATGCTGGCTCCCCATTTCGCCATGGAACTGCACGTTCACCTGGCAGCCGCTTATCCGACCGAGCCCTGGGTCGAGCATTTCGAATGGCTTGAGCCGCTGTTCAACGAGCGTCTGGAAACCCGCGACGGTCGGATGTTGGTGCCCACTCGCCCCGGTTTGGGACTGACGCTGAGCGAACAAGTCAAACCCTGGACGGTTCAGGAAGCCGAGACAGGTACTCGTCCCTGATCAAGCGTGGGTGATTCGGACCAGCGCCACACTCGTCTGACGGCGAATGTGGCTTGGCATCACGGCGTGGCCGGCAACAGGAATCGGGCAATCACCGGCAAATGATCGGAGATACGCAAGGTATCGTCTTGCCGCACCCGAGCCTCGACCCGCTTGATCCGAGGGCTGTAGAACAGGTAGTCGACAGTGCGGTCAGGGCCGTTGAGGCCGGGGTCGTTCGGGTAGTGGGTCAGCCAGTGGCTGCGATCGATGCCGCTGGCTTCGTTGTTGGTGGGGATCATCGGGTATTTGTCCCACAGCAGGTGCAGAGGGCTGTCGGCGGAGTAGGGCGTGCGCTGCGCGGCTGGCAGGCGCCGGTATTGGCCCAGGGGTAGCAGATTGAAGTCGCCACCGATCAGCCAGGGTTTGCCTCGCGATTCAAGTTTGTCCAGTACCTTGCTCACGGCCTTGACCTGGTTCGGCAGGGTTTCATCCGGCTGCGTGGCCCGTTCCAGGTGGGTGTTGAGCACGACCAGGTGGCCACCACTGCTCAGCGGCAGGTGACTGACCAACAAAGCGTTTTTCGGCTGGAACTGACGGCTGATGAAATTGGCCCCGGCCACCGGCAACTGCACCCGTTCCGCTTGATCGATGCGGTAACGGCTCAACGTCGCCAACTGCCGGCCGACGCTGCCGAAGATATGCGGGTCGGGGATGAAATCGGCTTTCCAGTCAAAGGCGCTGGTGCTGCACGGATACAGGTCGGTCAATCGTTCCTGCAACAACTTGAGCTGGTTCTGGTAGTCGCTGGCCTTGGCGCCGTCGTCCAGTTCCTGGAGCAACACGACGTCCGGTTGCTCGTCGCGAATGACCCTTGCCACTTCGTCGAGGCTGAAGGCCATGTCTTCGAGGGTCGGGCTTTCATCGTCACCCTGGGCCAGGTCGTGCCAGAACACGTAGCGCTTGCCGGCCAGGAACTGGACGTTCCAGGTCATCACCTTCAAGGCCTGGCCAGGCACGAGCGTTGCGGTGTTGGCGGGGCAACTGACCGGCAGTGCTTCCCGGGATTGTGGGCGCCAGGTCAGGCTATAGATCGACAGGGCGGCCAGGCTGAGAATCAACAACAGGCCCAGCAAGGTGTAGCGCAATAGACGGGTCATGGCTCGACTTAAATGGGCAATACGCAAAAGTGATCCCGAGCATAACCGAGAGCAGTCGCCGAGCCCAAGCCCGTAACCTGCGCAGCAGTCGTCAACGGCTGTCAGGTTTTTCCGCGACCAGCATGAACATCCGGAACAGCACCACGGTGGTGAACAGCTGCAGGAAACTGTGAACGCTGTCGATCAGCAAGGTGATCAACGGGTTCTGGGGCGGCGGGTACACCGACAGGCTGGCGCCCTTGAGCAGCCAGAGCGGGACCATCACGCAAAGAATGCACAACAGGATGCGCCAGAAACTGCCGCGGCTCAGGCGCAGGCTTTCCTTCATTGCTGCCAGCGGAGTCAGGCCGCGCAGCACCAGCAGGTATTCGCCAAAGGCCAGGACCACCATCAGCCAAAGGCCCGGCAGGAAGTACAACGAAATGCCCACCAGAATCAGCAACGTATTGAGTGCGGTCAGCAGGGCAAAGCGTGGCCACAGGGTCAGGGCCGTGGCGAGAAGGTCACGGGGACGGGGCGATTCACCGCGACTGCGAGCGTCGAGAAACAGAATCAGCGCGGCGGTGTAGAGCGGGTATATCAGCAGCCCGACGATCAGGCTGTAGCCGGAAAAACCTTCGGGGCCCACGGCGCTGTCCACGCCTTGTTGCAGCACGGCCTCGAGGATCACCAGCGGCAGGCACAGCTGGGCGATCCGGCCAAGATGGCGTTTGAAGAAATACAAAGAGTCGCGCAGCACGTCAAACGGATTCATGAGTCGGTATCGCAGGTCAAAAAGCGGTCCGACACTTTAACCGATCAGGCGCCTGCACAAGCAAACGTAAACATCAGGTAAAGACCATTGAAACCTCTGTGCCCAGCCCCATTACTGGCTGGCATCGGTCCTGTAGGGCCGGCATGGTTTTTCTACCCGGCAATCTGATGAGGTCGCCATGAACAGCGAAGAACAAACCCTGATCGATGGACTGTTTTCACGGCTGCAACAGGCCGAAAAGGATGCAGCCCCGCGCGATGTCCAGGCCGAGGCGCGGATCAAGGAACATATGACCCGCCAGCCCGCGGCGGGCTATTTCATGACCCAGGCGAGTCTGGTGCAAGAGACGGCGCTCAAAAGCCTCGACGAGCAGAACAGGCAACTGACCCAGCAGATCGAGCAGTTGCAAGCGGACCTGCAACAGGCCCGGCAACAGCCTCCAGCGCCCAGCGGTGGTGGTTTTCTCTCGAGTATTTTCGGTGGCAGCTCGCGCGACCCACGGCCAACGTCCGCTCCAGGCGCTTCGCCCGCCAGCGGTGGCGGCTGGCGCGAACCGGCGCGGCCTGGCTTCAATGCGCCACCCCAGCAGAACTACGCCGCGCCGCCCGCTAACTACGGCGCCGCGCAACAGCAGGCTCCAGGGGCCGGCAGCTTCATGAGCGGCGCGCTGAAAACCGCGGCTGGCGTGGCCGGGGGCGTGATGCTGGCCCAGGGCATCAGCAGTCTGTTCCACGGTGCCCAGCAGCCTCAGGAAGTCGTCGAGGTCATCGAGCCAGAGCCGGCCCAACCGGTCAACGACACGGCAAGCAGTGACAGCGGCTGGGGCAATGACTCAAACGTCGCTGGTAGCGATGCCTATGGCAACGACCAGAGCGGTTTCGCCGACGCCGACTACAGCGACGATTCATCCTTCTTCGGCGATGACGACTCCTTCGTCTGACCTGCCATTCGTCCGGGGCGCCCAGGTGCCTCGGACCGATTATTCGCGGAACATTCCTCTGGGCTGGCATACTGGGCAACTTTTCGGGCCCGCTCTGCCGGCTTGTGCATTCAAGAGGAAACGCGGTGAAAAAAATCGCAGTGTTCGCCGATGTCCAGAACCTCTACTACACCGTGCGCCAGGCTTATGGTTGCCATTTCAACTACGCGGCCTTGTGGGCCGATGTCAGCAAGCAGGGGCAGATCGTCGAGGCCTACGCGTATGCGATCGATCGCGGCGACAGCAAGCAGCAGCAATTCCAGCAGATCCTGCGCAACCTGGGGTTTGTCGTGAAGCTCAAGCCTTACATCCAGCGCAGCGACGGCTCGGCCAAGGGTGACTGGGATGTGGGCATCACCCTGGACATCATGGACGCCGCTGATCACGTTGACGAAGTGGTGTTGGCCTCCGGTGATGGCGATTTCGACATGCTGCTCGAACGCATCATCAGCAAACACGGGGTCCAGGCGGTGGCTTATGGCGTACCGGGGCTGACGGCCAACTCGCTGATTCGCGCCGCCAGCCGCTACGTGCCGATCGAAGGCGCGTTGCTGCTCAAGAATTGATTTTTACGGAGTTCAGACAGGTTTGGAACGCATCGCAGTCATCGACTTTGAAACCACCGGCATCACGCCGAGCAGCAGTTGCCGGGCCACCGAAATCGCCGTGGTGATTCTCGAACAGGGCCGGATTGTGGATCGCTATCAGAGCCTGATGAACGCCGGTGTGCGCGTGCCTGCGTTCATCGAGCAACTGACCGGCATCAGCAACGCCATGCTGCGCAGCGCCCCGCCGGCGGAAAAGGTGATGAACGAGGTCAACGAGTTCGTCGGCATCACGCCGCTGCTGGCCCACAACGCCGCATTCGACCAGAAGTTCTGGGATTTCGAGCTAGGCCGGATCAAACGCACCCGCTTGCAGAATTTTGCCTGTTCACTGCTGCTGGCCCGGCGCCTGATGCCGATGGCGCCGAACCACAAGCTCGGCACGCTCAACACCTTCGCCGGCCTGCCCCACACCGGCCAGGCTCACCGGGCCATGGCCGACGCCGAAATGGCCGCCAACCTCACCGCGCACCTGGCGACGCAACTGCGGCAACAGCACGGGCTGCGGGAGTTGTCCCACGATTTGCTGTGCAGTTTGCAGAAAGTGCCGGCGGCGAAGATCAACGAGCACCTCAAGCGGCATCGCGGGTTCTAAACACACCACAAAACAAAAACTGTGGGAGCGAGCTTGCTCGCGATTGCGGTGTGTCAGTCAACATGAATGTTGGCTGATCCAAAGCTATCGCGAGCAAGCTCGCTCCCACAGTTTCGATCAGTGTTACTTCCCGTTGCCTTCCAACTGCCCCAACGGCACCCGCTTTTCAATCGCGCTGGACAGCACGATCGAGGTCTTGCTGAAACCGAACTTGGCGATGCGGTTGATCAGCTCTTCCAGTTCCGGCATCGAGCCGACCGCCGCCTGCATGATCACGCACGGGTCGCCCGTCACCCGGTGGCATTCGGTCAGTTGCGGGATCCTGCACAGTTCATCGTAAGTCTTCTGGTTGCCGTGCTGGTTCATGCGCAGTTCGATGACGCACTGCACCGGCAAGCCGATCTTCGCCATGTCGACTTTCGCCTGGTAGCCGGTGATCACGCCGCTGGTTTCCAGCTTGCTGACCCGCTCGGCCACGGCCGGGGCCGACAGGTTCACTTTGCGGGCCAGTTCGGCATAGGACGCACGACCGTTTTCCAACAGGGCGCTGAGCAGCATGCGGTCGTATTTATCCACGGTTCGGGCTCCCAAGGGGCTGACTTTCGAAAGTACGGTTTATAACGCTGATCTCCGTGTTTTTAAAAGTGTACGGTTCGGATAAACAGGTTTTGTAACTTATTTTCCGCCTGTCGCCTTTCTAGAATAGCGTCTTTCATTGTCCTGACTTCGAGCTGACCATGCCTGGCCCACGCCGTTTCCCCTTGCCATTGATCGCTGCATTTTTTGCCTTGTACGTCATCTGGGGGTCGACCTACCTGGTGATTCGCATCGGTGTGGAGCATTGGCCGCCGCTGCTGCTGGCCGGGATTCGCTTCGTGATCGCCGGCTCGCTGATGTACGGTTTCCTGCGCTGGCGCGGGGCGCCGGCACCGACTTGGGCGCAGTGGAAGGCGGGGGCTGTCATCGGCGTGTTGTTGCTCAGTTTCGGCAATGGCGCGGTCAGTGTCGCTGAACACACGGGTGTGGCGTCCGGGGTGGCGGCGCTGGCCGTGGCGACGGTGCCGTTGTTTACCTTGCTCTGCGGATATTTCTGGGGCGCCCGTAATACCCGTCTGGAGTGGGCGGGGATTGTGCTGGGGTTGATCGGCATTGCCATGCTCAACCTCGGTTCCAACCTGCAATCGAGCCCATTGGGCGCGACCTTGCTGCTGTTCGCGGCGGCGTCCTGGGCCTTCGGTTCGGTGCTGAGCAAGCACTTGCCGCTGCCGGCGGGGGCGATGGCCAGTGCCGTGGAAATGCTGGTGGGCGGTGTGGTGCTATTGATCGGCAGCGTGGCCAGCGGCGAACACCTGGACAGCATGCCGCCGCTGGAAGGCTGGATCGCGCTGGCTTACCTGACCTGCTTCGGTTCGATCATTGCCTTCAACGCCTACATGTACCTGCTCAAGCACGTACGTCCGGCGGCGGCCACCAGCTATGCCTACGTCAACCCGGCGGTGGCGGTGTTGCTGGGCATTGTGTTCGCCGGTGAAACCATCGGGATCGAAGAGGCCCTGGCGATGTTGGTGATCATCAGTGCCGTGGTGTTGATTGGATTGCCCCAGTGGCGCAAACCCAAGCCTGCGCCGGCCGAATCCTGATTTAGGGTAAACTGCCGCGCATTGCACACCTTGCGCTGATTTTCCTACGGTACTTCCATGACTTTCGCCACCCTTGGCCTGATCGAACCCTTGCTGCGCGCCCTCGAGACGCTCGGCTACCAGACCCCAACCCCGGTGCAGGCCCAAGCCATGCCGGCGGTGTTGGCCGGTCGCGACCTGATGGCCGCGGCCCAGACCGGCACCGGCAAGACCGCCGGTTTCGCCGTGCCGCTGTTGCAGTTGCTGACTACCGAGGGGCCGAAGGTCAGCGCCAACTCGGTACGGGCGCTGATTCTGGTGCCGACCCGTGAACTGGCCGAGCAGGTCCACGAAAGCGTGCGCCAATACGCGCAAAACCTGCCGTTGAGCACCTATGCGGTGTACGGCGGTGTCAGCATCAACCCGCAGATGATGAAGCTGCGCAAAGGGGTTGATCTGCTGGTTGCCACGCCGGGACGCTTGCTCGACCTGTTCCGCCAGAACGCGCTGAAGTTCAATCAGCTGCAGACCCTGGTGCTGGACGAAGCCGATCGCATGCTCGACCTGGGCTTCTCCGAGGAACTGGCGAATATCTACAAAGCGCTGCCGGAGAAGCGCCAGACGCTGCTGTTCTCGGCAACCTTCTCCGACGCGATCCGCTTGCTGGCCGGGCAAATGCTCAACGACCCGTTGAGCATCGAAGTGAGCCCGCGCAACGTGGCCGCCAACACCGTCAAGCAATGGGTGGTGACGGTGGACAAGAAGCGCAAGCCAGAGTTGTTTGTGCACCTGATGCGCAAGAACAAGTGGAAACAGGTGCTGGTATTTGCCAAGACCCGCAACGGTGTCGATGCGCTGGTGGAAAAACTCCAGGGCATGAGTGTCAATGCCGACGGCATCCATGGCGATAAACCCCAGGCCACCCGCCAGCGCGCGCTGGACCGTTTCAAGGCCAGTGAGATCCAGATCCTGGTGGCCACCGACGTCGCCGCTCGCGGGCTGGATATCGAAGACTTGCCGTTGGTGGTGAATTTCGATTTGCCGATCGTCGCTGAGGATTACATCCACCGTATCGGTCGTACTGGTCGGGCGGGTTCCACCGGGGAAGCGATTTCCCTGGTCTGCGCCGATGAAGTGAATCTGCTGTCAGCCATCGAAACCCTGACCCGTCAGACGTTGCCACGGCAGATGGAACAGGACTTCGAGCCAGAACACCGGGTGCCGGAGACCGATGCCAGCGGCCAGGTCATCAAGAAGCCGAAAAAACCGAAGAAACCGAAAGCCTCGGGCGGTGGCGGCAAGCGCAACCTGGGCAAGTGGGTCGACAGCGGCGACGCCTCACCCGTGGAGCCTTCGGTCAAGCCTGTGCGTAAAGTGCCGGTGTTCAATACCGGGCCGCGCAAGCGTAAGCCTTGATGACCCGCAGCGTTTGATAGGCCGCCATCGCGAGCAGGCTCGCTCCCACATTTGATTTGTGTATACCGTCAATGTGGGAGCGAGCCTGCTCGCGATGGCCGCGCTTGGGTTTTCAAACCTTGCGCTGTAACCACTCCAACATTCCCAGCCCAGCCGCCCGGCCGCTGGCAAAGCAGGCCGTGAGCAGATAGCCGCCGGTCGGTGCTTCCCAGTCGAGCATTTCCCCGGCGCAGAACACGCCAGGCATCTGCTTGAGCATCAGGCGTTCGTCCAGGGCTTCGAAGGTCACGCCACCGGCACTGCTGATGGCTTCGTCCAGCGGGCGGGGTTTCACCAGGGTGAGGGGCAAGGCCTTGATTGCCTGGGCCAGCCGCGCCGGGTCGCTAAAACAATTGGCGGGCGTGAGTTCGCGTAACAGCGCAGCCTTGACCCCGTCGATCCCCAACTGGCTGTGCAAGTGCTTGGCCATTGAGCGCGAACCGCGTGGCTTGCTCAGGGCTTGCTGGATTTTATCCACAGGTCGGCCTGGCAGCAGGTCCAGATGGATCGTCGCGCTGCCATGTTGGTTGATGGCTTCGCGAATCGGCGCCGACAGGGCATAGATCAGGCTGCCTTCGATGCCGGTGGCGGTGATCACGCATTCACCGAGGCGCGGTACATCGTCATTCAGGCCGATGGCGATATTTTTCAGCGGGGCGCCGGCGAATTTGCTGACCATCAGATCGCTCCAGGCCGGCACTTCGAATCCGCAATTGCTCGGCTGCAAGGGCGCAAGGCCTACACCGCGCTGTTCCAGTGGCAGCATCCAGGCACCATCGGAGCCCAGGCGTGACCAACTGCCACCGCCCAGTGCCAGCAATGTCGCAGTGGGGCGCAGTGTTTTTTCGCCGTCCGCAGCGGCGACTAGCAAGCTGCCGTCGGGGTTCCAGCCCAGCCAGCGATGGCGGGTATGGATCATCACGCCGGCATCGCGCAGGCGTTTGAGCCAGGCGCGCAGCAGCGGGGCGGCTTTCATGTCGGTAGGAAATACCCGCCCGGAACTGCCGACAAAGGTCTCGATGCCCAATCCGTGAATCCATTGGCATAACTCGTGCGCACCGAATGCCCGCAGCAGCGGGGCGATATTGGGCGCGCGCTCGCCGTAGCGGGACAGGAACGGCGAGAAGTCTTCCGAGTGGGTGATGTTCATGCCGCCGACCCCGGCCAGCAGAAATTTCCTGCCCACCGAAGGCATGCCGTCGTACAGGTCGACCTGTATCCCGGCCTGGCTCAACACCTCGGCCGCCATCAGGCCGGCAGGGCCGCCGCCGATGATGGCGACGTTTGGGATATGGGGGCAGACGGTTGGGGTCATGGCGTGAGCTGCGGAGGACGGGAATAAGCGGGGCATTCTATCAGCACAGATCCCTGTGGGAGCGAGCTTGCTCGCGATAGCGATCTGTCAGCCAACATCCATGCAGGCTGATCAGCCGCCATCGCGAGCAAGCTCGCTCCCACAGGGGGATGCGGTGATTCTTAGAGGGCTAATGTGTAACTGACGATCAGGCGGGTTTCATCCAGGTCATTGCTGAAGTTCGAACGAACCGTAGCGTTTCTGAGTTTGACCCCGAGGTTTTTCAGCGAACCGCTTTGGACCACGTAACCGATATCCGTATCGCGCTCCCACTCTTTGCCCGTATTACTGCCCCCGACCAACGCGTTGTCACCCTGGACATAACGACTCATGAACGTCAGCCCGGGAATGCCCAGCGCGGCGAAGTTGTAGTCATAACGCAGCTGCCAGGAGCGCTCTTGGGTGTTGGCAAAGTCATTGATCTGGACGAAGTTGACCAGGTATGGGTCGCTATTGGCAATGTACGGGAAGGGATCGTCACCGCTCATGCGTTGATAGGCGGCGGTGAACACGTTGGCGCCCAGAGTGTAGGCAACCAGTCCGTTCGCGGCGCGGTTATCGAGGGGGCGGAAGTTACCGTCATCGATACTTTTCGAATAACGTAGATCGAACTTCAGCGACTGCTGCGCGGCAAGAGGGATTTCATAGACGACGCCGCCAAAGAACTGTCGGTAGACATTTTCCAGATTGCCGTAGAACAGACTTGTGCTAAGGGCCTTGTTGAAACTGTAAGTACCGCCGGCAAAGCGGAAGCCATCACTGACACCGCCGATGCGGTTACCCGTGAAGTCCTGATAGTTCGAGGAACTGTTGAACTTGATTTGCTCCAGCTTGCCGCCTTGCAGGACCAACTGATCAATGTCCTTGGAGGTCAGTAGCGCGCCTTCGAAGGTGGAGGGCAACAGGCGTGTGTCATTGCTCGATACCACGGGCGTACGGAAGGCGAGTGAGCCAACCTTTAGAGCGGTTTCCGACACCTTCGCCTTGGCCGTCAACTCAAGTTTGGAATATTCGTCCTGTGAGCCGCGGCCGTTTTTCGAACTAAGGTCAGCCGGCAACAGGCCCGTGCCACCGGAACCATCACCGCCGTCAAGCTTGAGGCCGAGCATGCCAACCGCGTCGATGCCCAGGCCCACGGTGCCGGCGGTATAACCTGACTCGAATCGCAACATGGCGCCCTGGGCCCATTCTTTTGCCGAGTCCCGCTGGGCCGTGGGAGGACCGTTGCGAAAGTCACGATTGAAGTAGAAGTTACGCAGTTCCACACTGGCCTTACTGTCGGCAATAAAATCTGCAGATGCCGTAAAAGGGAAAATCAACGCGCAAGTACCCGCAATAGCCAAAGTCTTATTGATTGACATGCTCTTTATGCTCCAGATAACAGCAGATTTATGTGTTGGGTTTTATCGTTATTTTGATTGCAAAGTTACATCTACAGTTTTCTGCGGGCAGCACGCGGCAACCGGGTTATTACCCCGTTGCGCGTACTGACTGCGAAAAGAAAAGTTTTAAATCAGAGAGCTGTTTTGATGCGGCCAATGACGGAGCCGGCTTCAAAATAGTCGCCGGCCTGTTTGGCGATCTGCACCTGGCCTTCACAAGGTGCGAGGACCGAGGTTTCCATTTTCATGGCTTCTACAACCGCGATCACTTGCCCGGTGCTCACCGACTCGCCGTCCTCGACGACCCAGGTATGCAGATTACCCGCCACGGGCGTCAGTACCGCCTGCGGATCAGTGACCTCGGAGGGGGCCGTGTTTTCGCTGGCGGTACCCGCTGCATTCAGGCTGACGCCTCGCAGCAGCGCAGCCGGAAGGCCCAGTTCGTGGCGCTTGCCGTCGATCTCGACAAACGTGCGCAGGATGCCTGGGTCGGCCGATACCGCGGTACGTGGGGCGAGCGTGATCTGTTCGGCGAAATCGGTTTCGATCCAGCGCGTGTGCACGGCGAATTTATCGGCACCGGTGAAGTCGTCATGGTCCATCACGGCCCGGTGGAACGGCAGTACCGAGGCAATGCCTTCAATGTTGAATTCCGCCAAGGCGCGTCGGGCGCGGACAATAGCCTGTTCGCGGGTGGCGCCGGTGACGATCAGTTTGGCCATCATCGAGTCGAAGGTGCTGGGCACTCGCGAGCCGCTTATCACGCCGCTGTCCAGGCGCACACCCGGGCCAGACGGTGGCAGGAAATCGGTGATCTGACCGGGGGTGGGCAGGAAGCCCTTGCCTGGGTCTTCCGCATTGATGCGAAATTCGAAGCTATGGCCACGTGGGGTCGGCGTCTCACTGAAGGACAACGGCAAACCGTCGGCGATCCGCAGTTGTTCGATCACCAGATCCACCCCAGTGGTCTCTTCGGTCACCGGGTGCTCGACCTGCAAGCGGGTATTGACCTCAAGGAACGACAGGGTGCCATCCTGGCTGAGCAGGAACTCCACCGTGCCGGCACCGACGTAGCCGGCTTTGGCGCAGATATCCTGAGCGGATTGATGAATACGCTGGCGCTGTTCGTCGCTGATAAAGGGCGCTGGCGCTTCCTCCACCAGCTTCTGATTGCGCCGCTGCAAGGAGCAGTCACGCGTGCCGATGACGACGACCTTGCCGTGTTTGTCGGCGAGGATCTGCGCTTCGATGTGCCGAGGGCGGTCGAGGAACTGCTCGACATAGCACTCGCCACGACCAAAGGCTGCTTGCGCTTCGCGCACGGCGGAGGCGAACAATTCAGCCACTTCATCCATGCGCCAGGCGACTTTCATGCCGCGTCCACCGCCGCCAAAGGCAGCCTTGATGGCAATTGGCAGGCCGTGCTGTTCGGCAAAGGCCAATACTTCGGCGGCGCTTTCGACCGGGCCAGGCGTACCGGCTACCAGAGGCGCCCCGACCAGTTGGGCAATTTTTCGCGCCTCGACCTTGTCGCCGAGCACGTCGATGGTCTGCGGGTTGGGACCGATCCAGATCAATCCTGCGTCGATCACCGCCCGGGCGAAGTCGGCCCGTTCAGACAGAAAACCATAGCCGGGGTGCACGGCATCGGCGCCGCTGCGTTTGGCCACGGCAATCAGTTTGCCGATATCCAGGTAGGTTTCGGCCGGGCGCTGGCCATTCAGTGAGTAGGCTTCGTCGGCCTGGCGCACGTGCAGGGCGTCGATGTCCGCGTCGGCATAGACCGCGACAGACTGCACGCCGTAGTCGCGGCAGGCGCGGGCGATGCGGACGGCAATTTCACCACGGTTGGCAATCAGTAATTTTTTCATGGAATTTTTTTCACATCGGCAGTTGAAGAAGCTTGCGTAACGGGTTGAATCTCTTTGAAGCCGTCCACAGGGTTGAAGCGAATCTGCGCATTGATAGGGATCTGGCCAGCCAGGTCGAGATGGTAGCTGGCGACTGCGGCGATCACTGGATAGCCACCGGTCAACGGGTGATCGGCGAGAAACAGAACCGGTTGGCCGCTGGCCGGGACCTGAATGGCGCCCACGGAGGTGCCTTCGCTGGGCAACTCATGGTGGTTGCTGCGCGCTAGCGGTATTTCACCGGCCAGACGAATACCGACGCGGTTGGACTGTGAGGTGACGCGCCAGAGCTGGCTGCTCAGACGCTGGATGGCGTCTTCGGTAAACCAGTCGGTCCGCGGTCCCATGATCACGTCAAGGGTGACGATGTTGGCAGCAGTAGGCAGCTCAAAGACTGGGGCTTCGTTCAGCGATACGCTGGTTCCCGTTGTCAGTGTCGTAAAGCCCAATAGGTCGCCGGCGGCGAGCGCCGGGGGGCCGACCTGGGCCAGGGTGTCTGTGGACAGGCTGCCCAGCACCGGAGTGACGTCAAAGCCGCCGCGAATCGCCAGGTAGCTGCGCAGCCCCGCGAGGGGGGAACCCAGGCTGACGCGGTCACCCGCGTCCAGCTCGATGGGCTGGTAGTGACTTGCCTGCCATTGCAGGCCACTGGCGTTGGTGATTGTGACCGGGGTTTGCGCACCGGTGACGGCGATCACGGCACGGCCATGGCAAACGAAGCTCAGGCCGCCGAGTACCGATTCCACACAGGCCATGTCCGAGCGGTTGCCGACCGCGCGGTTGGCTGCCCGCAGCGCGCCCAGGTCCAGCGCGCCGGAACGGGATACGCCTTGGCCGGTCTGGCCGGGGCGGCCCATATCCTGCAGTACGCTGTGCAAACCGGGGGTGATGATTTCCAGATAGGCGCCGCTGGGCGCGGCGGCACTTGCCGGTACCGTGGGGGCGGGCAGGCCACCCGCCGGGAGCGGGCCAGCATCGGTGAAGCGCACTTTATAGCCTGGACGCAGCAAGGCCGATTCAGCGCGGTTCAGGTCCCACATCTGCAAAGGCGTGACGCCGATGATCTGCCATCCGCCGGGGCTGGCTTGGGGATAAACACCGCTGAACTCCCCCGCCAGGGCAACCGCACCCGCGGGTATGCGGGTGCGTGGAGTTTGTCGGCGAGGCACCTGGAAACCCGCACCGCCGGTGAGGTAGGCGAAGCCCGGCGCGAATCCGCAGAAGGCCACGCTGTAGTCATGGGCGGTGTGGCGTTGGACCACCTCGGCGCGGCTGATCCCCAGCAGCGTGGCGACCTCGTCGAGGTCTTCGCCATTGTAATGGACGGGAATTTCCACCCGGCGATGCTCGATCGCGCGGCGCTGGCTCAGGTCTTGGCTAGCGATACGATTGACGAGCGCCTGCTGCGCAATGGCGCTGGGGCGAAATTGGATCAGCAGCGTTCGTGCGGCAGGAATGATTTCCTCCACGCCAGCAATCGGCTCGGCCATCAGGGCGTCGAACAACGCCAGTGTCTCGTCGAGGTCTTTCAATTCGACGAGCAGGGCGTCCAGGTTGACCGGTAGAAAACGCACGGGAGACTCCTAGACGTGGTAGGTGCTGTCAGGCACATCGGTGATGAACATATGGCCCGGCGAATGGGTGATGGCGAAGGGCACGCCCGAGGCCATGACCGCGGCCTGGGGAGTGACGCCGCAGGCCCAGAACACCGGGATCTCGCCGGGTTCGATGCGTACGGCATCGCCGAAATCGGGGCGCCCCAGGTCCTGGATGCCGAGCAGCGCGGGTTCGCCGATGTGCACCGGGGCGCCATGGACTGAGGGATAGCGTCCGGAAATAGTGCTCGCCTCAGCCACGCGATCGGCGGGGATCGGTCGCATCGATACCACCATTTCACCCTGTAGACGTCCGGCCGGGCGGCAGGCACGGTTGGTCCGGTACATCGGTACGTTGCAACCATCGGTGATATGCCGCACTTCGATGCCGGCCTCTTGCAGGGCGGTTTCAAAGGTGAAGCTGCAGCCGATCAAAAAGGCCACCATGTCGTCGTGTTCAGCCCAGGCCTGAGTGGCATCGCTGACTTCCTCGGCCAGCTTTCCATCACGCCAGATGCGGTACAGCGGGATGTCAGTGCGCAGGTCCGCCCCTTCAGCCAGCAGCGTACTCGGGCTGCCGGCGTCGCTGACGTCAAGGATCGGGCAGGCTTTGGGATTGCGCTGGGCATACAGCAGGAAGTCGTACGCCCAGGCGCGCGGCAGGGCGATCAGGTTGGCCTGGGTCATGCCCGGCGCGATACCCGCCGTGGGGGCGACCAGGCCGTTACGGTAAGTGCTGCGTGCATCCCGGGCAGCGGCAATCGCCGCCTGGCGGGCGAGATCAAGGGCGTTCATGGGCGTGCTCCGGCAAAGGGCTGCAAGGACATGTGCGCCTGTTCCAATACCCGGCGCAGCTCGCGGGCCATTTCCACCGCTGCGGGGCTGTCGCCATGGACACAGATCGAGTCGGCCTGGATTTTGGTCAGGCTGCCATCGATCGCTTCGAGGCAGCCGTCTTCAACGAGGCGCAGCATACGTTGGGCGACGAGCTTGGGATCGTGCAGCACCGCGCCTGGTTCGCGGCGAGAGACGAGGGTGCCCTGTGGCGTATAGGCACGGTCAGCGAACGCTTCGGCGATACACTGCAAACCCTCGTTACGGGCCAGTTCAATCAGGCTTGAGCCGGCCAGGGCAACCAATATGAGGTTGGAGTCGATCGCGCGGATGGCTTCGATCACGGCCAGCGCCTGACGGCGATCGTGAGCAATGGTGTTGTACAAGGCGCCGTGGGGTTTTACGTAGCGCACCGACGTGCCGGCGGCCTTGGCCAGGCCTTGCAGCGCGCCGATCTGGTAGATCACGTCGGCCGTCAGCTCATCGCTGGCCACGTCCATGTTTCGGCGGCCAAAGCCCACTTTGTCCGGGTAAGCGACATGGGCACCAATGGTGACATTTTTGGCCGCCGCCGCTTTCAGTGTCCGCAGGATGCCGGCCGGGTCACCGGCGTGGAAACCGCAGGCGACATTGGCGCTGGTCACGACATCGAGCATCGCGGCATCGTCGCCCATGTGCCAGGCGCCAAAGCTTTCGCCCAGGTCGCTGTTGATATCTATGGTTGGCATTCACGTGACTCCTTGTTCGTTATCGGGCTCAGGCAACGTTGAGGAAGGCGAAGATCGGCCCAACGGATTTGATTGCCATGTACCAGGTCAGCAGGCAGGTCAGGGCGCCCAGCACCAACAGCCAGCGTGGGTAATGGTAACCGCCCATGAGGTCGGACCGGCGCCAGCCGACGTAGATAAAGATGCTCAGGCCGATTGGCAGTATCAGGCCATTGAAACCGCCCGCGAAGAGCAGCAGTGCGGCGGGAGCCGTTCCCATCAGGGCAAAGATCAGCAGCGACAGAGCGATGAACACGGTGGTGGCGCGGTTGCGCCCCTGCTCAGTGATGTCCGGCTTGAACACGGTGACAAAGGAAATGGAGGTGTAAGCGGCGCCGATCACGCTGGTGATACTGGCGGCCCAGAGGATGAGACCGAAGACGCGCAGGCCGAACTGCCCGGCTGCTGCCTGGAAGGCTTGTGCGGCCGGATTGGCGCCCTGGCCCGAAGTGTCGATGACTACGCCGCTGGCAACGACGCCGAGGATGGCGAGAAACAGGATGTAGCGCATGAGGCCGGTGACCATGATGCCGCCCAAGGCTGCCTTGGTCACTGCCTGGAGGTTTTCTACCCCGGTAGTCCCGCGGTCCAGCAGTTTGTGAGCCCCCGCATAAGTGATGTAACCGCCGACCGTGCCGCCGACAATGGTGGTAATGGTGGCGAAGTTGATCTGGTCCGGAAGGACGGTTTGATAGAGGGCTTCGGCCAGTGGCGGGTTGGAAGCGAAGGCCACGAACAGGGTCAGGGCGATCATTACCAGACCCAGCACGACGATCAGCCGGTCGACGGCCACTCCGGCGCGGTGGGAAAGGAAGATGCCGATAGCCAGCAAGGCGCTGAGACCGCCGCCCCATTTTGCATCAAGCCCCATCAACGCGTTCAGGCCCAGCCCGGCACCGGCGATGTTGCCGACGTTGAACACCAGCCCGCCGAAAATCACCAGCACCGCCAGCAGGTAACCACTGCCTGGAATCGCGTTGTTGGCCACGTCTGCGGCACGCATTCGGGTCAGGGTGACGATACGCCAGACGTTAAGTTGAACCACGAAGTCGATCAGAATCGACGCCAGGATACCGAACGCAAATGCCGCACCCATTTTGGCCGTGAACGTGGCGGTCTGGGTGATGAAGCCAGGGCCGATGGCGGACGTTGCCATCATGAAAATTGCTGCGATCAGGGAAGCGCGTCGCGTCTTTGTAAAATCTTGAGCGGTCTGTGTCACGGCTGTCTGTGTCACGGCATCAATTCCTACGGTGGGAGATATTTTTTATTGAGCAACGAGCGTGCCAGGACTCAAACATCGGCCTAGAAGTGTTGATCTATAGCGTCTGAATTGTTCAACAATCAGTTTAGTGTAAGGCTACAATTCGCACCAAATTGTAACCTTGTCACTCGTGGGTGTTACTTAATGATGCAGGCGACACCCTTGCTCCTTGCCATGGGCGGGGCTCTCATGGAACATCAAAGTGACTTCTCTTATTCTTATTCTGGATTGCACATGAACGACGTTTCACCTTCCCTTCCTCGCTCGCTGGGAGAATCCATTACCCAGGAGGTCCGCAGAATGCTGGTCGAAGGTGAACTGGTTCCGGGCCAACGATTGTCCGAAGCGGCCCTGGCCGAAAGCCTGCAGATTTCCCGCAACACCTTGAGGGAAGCGTTCAGGGTCCTGACCCGCGAGGGGTTGCTCAAACATGAACCCAATCGCGGGGTGAGCGTGGCGGTGCCCGATATGGCGTCGATCATCGACATCTATCGTGTCCGTCGCTTTATCGAATGCAAGGCCATTGCCCAGGGTTACCCGCTGCATCCGGGAACGCTGCATATGCGTGAGGCGGTGGAGGCGGGCATGCGAGCGCGTGAAGTCAAGGACTGGAAGGCTGTCGGCACCGCCAACATGATGTTCCACAAGGCTATCGTCGAACTCGCCGACAGCCCGCGATTGGTGGTGTTCTACGGTCAGATATCAGCCGAGCTGCGGCTGGCATTCGGCCTGCTCAAAGATCCGGAGTTCCTGCATATGCCCTATGTCGATATGAACGTTTCAATCCTGCGTTGTATCGAAGAAGGACGATCAGAGGAGGCAACCCGGCTGCTTGAAGCCTATCTGGTGCAGTCGGAGCGCACCGTTCTGGCCGCTTACGAACGCAGTCTGAACCGGTAGCACCCTACGAGCGCGACGAACTCCTCGCCAGCCAAGCCAAGCCTGTCGATAATTGATACCTGGCGCAGCCGCGTGGCTCACTCGATCAAGCTGGGCACGTCGCCTGCGTCTCCCACCTTGATCCCGGCAGCGGCCGTGGGCCGTTTATTTGGGCGTGGCGATTTCGCTTGAGTAGGCGTTGGGGCATGGAGAGGAAGCAAATGGAGCCGATACTGGAACTGCAAAGCGCGCGGTTGATACTGCGCCAGTGGCGCGACGCGGACTTGCCGGAGTTTGCCGCCATGTCTGCCGATGCGCAGGTGATGCGTTATTTTCCGGCGCCCCTGAGCCGCCTGGAAAGCGCCGCACTGATCGGGCGCGTGCGGGGGCATTTTGCCGAGCATGGCTTTGGTTTGTGGGCCCTGCAGCGCAAGGACACCGGGGCCTTTATCGGCTTTACCGGCCTGGGCGTGGTCGGATTCGACGCGCACTTCACTCCGGCGATCGAGATCGGCTGGCGTCTGGCCCGGGAGCATTGGGGCCTGGGTTATGCCAGCGAAGCCGCATGGACGGCCTTGCGGTGTGCGTTCGATCGCCTGGGGCTGGATGAGGTGGTGGCGTTCGCCGCCGTCGATAACCTGCCATCGCAGAAAGTCATGCAAGCCATCGGCATGCATCATGACCCGGCCGATGACTTTGAACACCCAAAGCTCGCCGTCGGTCATCCATTGCGTCAACATGTGCTCTATCGTATCAACCGTGAACAGTGGCTACAGACCCTGCACGGTTAGCCGACACGGACGTTTACAATGCCCGCCACAATGGCCCGGGCCAACAATCGATCCACCGTCGCAGCACCGACTGCGCGGTTGAGCTGTGTGAGGAAAGTCTGAATGAGCCACGTGTTGGAAGATCTGGTCGACCTGCTGACCCTGGAACCCATCGAAGAGAACCTGTTTCGCGGTCGCAGCCAGGACCTGGGGTTTCGCCAGTTGTTCGGCGGCCAGGTGCTGGGCCAGTCACTGTCGGCGGCTAGCCAGACCGTGGAAGAGGCCCGTCATGTGCATTCGATGCACGGCTACTTCCTGCGTCCGGGCGATGCGGCCTTGCCGGTGGTCTACCAGGTGGACCGGGTGCGTGACGGCGGCAGTTTCAGCACCCGCCGGGTCACGGCGATCCAGAAGGGCAACCCGATTTTCACGTGCAGCGCTTCGTTTCAATACGACGAGCAGGGTTTTGAGCACCAGAACTCCATGCCCCAGGTGGTCGGGCCGGAGAACCTGCCTTCGGAGCTGGAACTGACCCAGCAGCGGGCGCACCTGCTGCCCGAGCACATGCGGGAAAAACTGCTGTGTCCCAAACCGATCGAGGTGCGCCCGGTCACCGAGAAAGATCCCTACAATCCGCAGCCGGCCGATCCGGTCAAGTACGTGTGGTTCCGGGCCGATGGTGCCCTGGCGGACTCGCCGGCCCTGCATAAGTACCTGCTGGCCTACGCCTCGGATTTCGGTCTGCTGACCACCTCGATGTTGCCCCACGGCAAATCGGTTTGGCAAAAGGACATGCAGGTCGCCAGCCTCGACCACGCCTTGTGGTTCCACGCCGACCTGCGTGCCGATGACTGGTTGCTCTATGCGATGGACAGCCCGTGGGCCGGCAACTCCCGTGGGTTCTCTCGTGGCAGCGTGTTCAACCGCGCCGGACAACTGGTGGCGTCGGTGACCCAGGAAGGCCTGATTCGCCACCGCAAGGACTGGGCATGAGTCTGGCCGATGTGCGGCACTGGGTGTTCGACATGGACGGTACGCTGACCATCGCCGTGCATGATTTTGCGGCGATTCGCGTGGCCCTGGCGATCCCGGCCGAAGACGACATTCTGACCCACCTGGCGGCATTGCCGGCCGACGAAGCCGCAGCCAAGCATGCCTGGTTGCTGGAGCACGAGCGGGACCTGGCGCTGGGCTCCCGGCCTGCGCCGGGAGCGGTCGAGCTGGTACGCGAGCTGGCGCAGCGGGGTTACCGCCTGGGGATCCTGACGCGCAACGCTCGCGAACTGGCCCACGTGACCCTGCAAGCTATCGGTCTGGCGGACTGTTTCGCCGTGGAAGATGTGCTGGGCCGCGACGAAGCGCCGCCCAAGCCTCATCCCGGCGGCCTGTTGAAACTGGCCGAGGCCTGGAGTGTGGCGCCTGAGGCGATGGTGATGGTGGGTGACTACCGTTTCGACCTGGACTGCGGCCGTGCGGCGGGTGCGCGGACGGTGCTGGTGAACCTGCCGGACAATCCTTGGCCGGAGCTGGCGGACTGGCATGCGCGCGATTGCGGGGAGTTGCGGCGGATGCTGTCGGCTTGAAAGAGGGGTTGGCTGATAGATAGCTATCGCGAGCAGGCTCGCTCCCACAAGGGGATCTGAGTCGATCAAAAAGTGTGTGTCCACCGCAGATCTATTGTGGGAGCGAGCTTGCTCGCGATGAGGCCCTGTCTACCACTACACCACTCACGGACCAAACAGCGCCTTCTGCCCCTCAGCCGAATTGAACATCCCATCCCCGTTATGCCCCACCCCCGGCACTTCGATCAGCCGCTGGTTCAGCCCCTCGGGATGACGCCGGGTCAGGTAGTCGAAAAAGAACTGCCCGCGCAGTAACCGATACGGCCCTTGGGTCTGCGCTTCACAGCCTTTATCCAGCGCAGGGTGCTCAGGGTCGATGTCCTGTTGCCCAAGCAGATAAACGATGTCGCGTTTGATGTAGTTGTCTTCCAGTTGAGCGGGGGGTTGACCGGCGGCATAGGCGGGCAGGTTCTGCAGGCCGTACTTCCAATGGTTGAAGCCGGGACAACCGGCCGGGTCGAAGGCCATGGGGCGCTGCGCATCGAAATAGGCATAGGAGGACGGGTTGGCGATGACGAATCTGGGGGCGATCCGGGTTTGACCGCGAGCGAGCAAGGCGTAGCGCTGCGCGACCTGCGCGCCGCCGGAATGGCCCGCGATGACGATCTCTTTTACCTCGGGAAATTGCTGCCGGTCACTGACCCGGGCGACGATGTCGTCGATGACCTGAAAGGAACTGACCGCCTTGGGCCCCGTGGATAAGCCGCCGGCCATCCAGTCGTTGCCTTGCCAGCGCAACAGGTCATTGGGCAACTGATGGCGGGCAACGTCATGTTCGTTGAGAAACTGCGGGGCGATGATCAGAGTCGTGGTCAGTTGACCGGCGTGTGCGGCGGCCTTTTCGGCGCTGTGCAGATAGGTCTGGGCGTTGCGCAGCCGGCCATGGAGGATGATCAACACGCGCTGGATAGACGCCGGGGGTGGACTCACGCCGACGACCATGGCGCCGCCCTTGAGCTGCAGTCGCCCTTGAGCGACCACGCCCACGCCCTGTTCGTCTGCCTGGGTAAAAGTGCAGCACAGCAGCAGGCTGAGGAGGACGCCCCACTTCATTACAGATTTTTTGCCGCGAAGGTGTCGCATTGGCTGACCTGACCCTGGGCAAACCCGGTCTTGAACCAGCGAACCCGTTGCGCCGAGGTGCCGTGGGTAAAGGAGTCCGGCACTACCCGGCCCTGGCCCTGCTGCTGAAGGCGGTCATCACCGATGGCGTTGGCGGCGGTCAAGGCCTCTTCAATGTCTCCCGGCTCCAGCCAGTTCAGGCGCTTCTGTGCATGGTTGGCCCAGACGCCCGCCAGGCAGTCGGCCTGTAATTCCTGACGGACCAGCAGACCACCATCGCCTTCCATCTGGCGGCCCTGACGGCGAGCCTCCTGGATTTTTGCCGACACCCCGAGCAGGGTCTGGACGTGATGCCCTACCTCATGGGCGATGACGTAGGCCTGGGCGAAATCCCCAGCGGCGGAGAACCGTTGGGACATTTCCTGGAAGAAACTCATGTCCAGGTAGACCTGTTTATCGGCCGGGCAATAGAACGGGCCGGTGGCTGATGAAGCGAGGCCGCAGGCCGAGTTGACCCGACCGCTGAACAGCACCAGTTTGGGTTGCTGGTACTGGCGCCCGGCCTGCTGGAAGACCTGGCCCCAGGTGTCTTCGGTATCACCCAGGATCGAGCGCACGAACTCGGCCTGTTCATCGTTCGCGGGCGGCGCCTGCCGGGTTTGGGAGGAGGGGGCCGAGGTCTGGTCCATCTGCCCGGCCAGTTGCCCGAGAATCTGCATGGGGTCCTGGCCGGTGATCCAGCCGATACCGACGATCAGGACAAGGGCCGTCAGGCTCAGCCCCTTGCCGCCACCGAAACGCATCCCACCACCGCCGCCACCGTCACCGCGGGCGTCCACCACGTTGTCACTGCGGCGACCTTTTTTCCATAACATGTGGGAAATCCTCTGATTGACCGTGTGAAGAGTGTTGCCGCTGAGTGGGGTTGCCGCCAGTTCACGGACAGACATTCGCAGTGAGTCTAGCGTTTGAAGGCGCAGGCTGTACGCCTGAGCTCTCAGGCAATCGCCACGGGTTTTGGTTCATCCGTCAACAATGAATGTCGGGTTCCAGAATTTGCATTACACTTCGCATATTTTGGAATCAGCCTCTCTCCTCTGGATTTTCCATGGCCGGCAGTCAAATCGAACGGGTTTTCAATGTGCTGGAAAGTCTCGCCAGCGATCCCCACGGCTGGGCTCTGCAAGGGTTGGCCGAACAATTACAGATTCCCAAGAGCGCCACGCACCGCCTGCTTGCTGAACTGACGCGCCTGGGTTACGTGCGCCAGAATCCCGAGAACCTGCGTTATCACTTGTCGACCCGCCTGGTCGCCCTGGGCTTTCGCTACCTGTCGCGCAGTGGTGCCGACATCGTGCAGCCGGTGCTCGATCGTCTGGCTCGGGAAAGCGGTGAACTGGTACGCCTGGGTGTGATCGAGGGTGATCGCCAGACCTGGATTGCCAAGTCCCAGGGCGCTCGCTCCGGGTTGCGCTACGACCCTGACATGGGCCGCGAGACGCCATTGGTCTATACCGCGTCGGGCCATGCCTGGCTGGCGTGCATGAGCGATGTCGAGGCGCTGTCGCTGGTGGACCGCCAGGCCCTGAAAATGCCGGCGGACGTGGGCCCCAACGCGCCGCGTGACAGCGTTGAACTGCTTCAATACCTGCGTCAGGCCCGGGAGCAGGGCTATGCCTGTGTCGAGGAGAGTTCGGCGGTCGGCACCTCTGCCATTGCAGCCGTGGTGCGTCATCCGCTGGATGGCCGGGTCTTGGGCGTGCTCAGCATCGCCGGCCCCACCGCCCGGATGACGCGATCGAGGCTGCATGAGCTGGCGCCGACCTTGCTTGCGTTTACCGAGGAATTGTCACACGCCAGCCAGGCATCGGAGTTGTTCAGCTGAATCGCCGTCGCAGACATCGGCTCCCTACATCAAGCAACACAGGATTCCTACATGACCGTCAGCACTCCGCTTTCCGGCGTCAATCAGGCCTTCAAGGGCATCCTGTTGATACTCTGCGCGACGTTCCTGTTCTCCAGCCATGACGCCTTGTCCAAATACCTTTCAGGGTTCTATCCGATCATCATGGTGGTGTGGGCGCGTTATGTGGTGCACACGCTGTTGATGGCAGGGATTTTCCTGCCGCGTTCGGGGCTGCGGGTGCTGCGTACCAAGCGTCCGTTATGGCAGTTGGCGCGTGCGTTGTGTCTGTTGGGCACCAGCCTGTTCTTCACCACGGCGCTGCTATACATCCCTTTGGCGGAGGCGACCGCGGTCAACTTCCTGGCGCCCGTGCTGGTCACTGCATTGTCGGTGCCTTTGCTGGGCGAACACGTGACACGCGGTCAGTGGATCGCGGTGATCTTCGGCTTTATCGGGGTGTTGATCATTGTCCATCCGGGCGGTGACCTGTTCACGCCAGCGGTGTTATTGCCGTTCTGTTCGGCGCTGTTTTTCTGTTTCTATCAACTGCTCACTCGCAAGCTCAGTGAGATTGACAGCCCGACCACCAGCAACTTCTTCGCCGGCTTGTGCAATACGTTGGTGATGAGCGCCCTGGTGCCGTTCTTCTGGCAGGTGCCAAGCCTGGTGCATGGGGCAATGATGCTTGCGTTGGGAGCGTGTGGGATGACGGCGCACCTGATGCTGACCCAGGCCTTCCGCTTCGCCGCCCCGGCGCTGTTGGCACCGTTCGGGTATTGCCAGATCGTATTTGCCGGCCTGTTGGGTTGGTTGCTGTTCAGCCATACGCCAACGTTGACCACGGTGTTCGGCATCGTGCTGATCTGCCTCAGCGGGCTGGCGGCGGCGTGGCAACAGCGGCGGAGCTAACGCGCACCGTGGTGGGATCGATTGTGGGAGCAAGGCTTGCCCGCGATGAAGACGATACGGTCCTGAGTGAACCGAGGTGCCTGCATCGCGGGCAAGCCTTGCTCCCACATGGGGATGAATCCCGGGCTGACTGGTATCAGCTTTCCAGCGTCGGCACCTTGCGTGGTGCCATGAAGTACAACCAGATCAGGGCAATGAAGTACATCGCCGGGATCAGGGTGAACAGTACGGTGTAGTTGTTGTGGGTCACCGTGAGGATGTGGCCCACCAACTGGGTCATGAACATCCCGCCGACGGCGGCGCACATGCCGCCAAAGCCGAACACCGTGCTCATCATGTGCTTGGGCGTGTAGTCCATCACCAGGCTCCAGATGTTGGCGGTCCAGGCCTGGTGCGCGCCGATGGCCAGGGAGATGGCAAACACCGCCATCCACAGGCTGCTGGAACCGGCGGCCAGGATCACGCCGATGATGCAGCAGGCGAACAGCAACATGGAAATCAGCCGTGCCTTGATCGGGTTCAGGCCGCGGCCGATCAGGAATGAGGACAGAATCCCGCCGCCCACGCTGCCGAAATCGGCGGTGAGGTAAATGATGATCAGCGGGATGCCCATCTGGGTCACGTTGATGCCCAGGTTGTATTGCTGGTTCAGAAACGGCGGCAACCAGTAGAGGTAGAACCAGAACACCGGTGCGGTGATCGAGTAGGCCAGGGCGAACGCCCAGGTGCCGCGCATGCGCAGGATACGGGAGAAGGGCACGCGGACCTGATCGGGTTCGTCCTGGGCCTGGATGTAGTCCAGTTCCGCCTGTTTGACGCTGGGATGATCCTCCGGGTTGAAGTATTTCAGGCCCCAGAACACCAGCCAGATCCCGCCCAGCGCGGCCATGCACAGGAACGCAGCCTGCCAGCCCCACACCTGCAGGACCAGCGGCAGCAGCATTGGCGTGAACATCGCGCCAACGTTGGTTCCGGCGTTGAAAATACCGGTCGCCACGGCCCGTTCACCGGCCGGGAACCATAGCCGTGTGGTCTTCACGCAGGCCGGGTAGTTGGCGGCTTCGGTCAGGCCCAGGATGAATCGGCAGACCATGAAGCCCACCGCCGACGTGGCCAGGCCATGGGCGCCGGTCGCCAGGCTCCAGAGCAGTACGGCGCAAAAGAACACGCGCTTGACGCCGATCCGGTCGATCAGTCGGCCTTGCAGCACGAAACCGATGGCATAACCAACCTGGAACCAGAAGTTGATGTTGGCGTAATCCATCGCCGTCCAGCTCATTTCCTTGGCGAGAATGGGCTGCATCACGCCCAGTGCGGCGCGGTCGATGTAGTTCAGGGTGGTGGCGAAAAACACCAGGGCGAGCATGCCCCAACGGGTTTTGCCCACGGCCAGGGCGCCGCGGATCTTGTCACCGACGCCAGCGGTGGTGGCACCCAGGACGGGGGGCAGGCGGGAGCTTTGGGAAGGAATCATAGCGTGTACCCGTTTTTGAAATTCTTATGGTGTGGTCTGGGTCTGTTCAAAGGTGCCGACGATCAGGGCGGCCTCAATGAGGGGCCGATGGTGCGCAGTGAGCAAAAAACCGTCAATTCGCTGATCGGGCATTGTGTTCGATAATCGCCCAAAAAACTAACCGGATGGTACATATTAAATTGCTGAAACAAACCTCCAGCTCAATAATCGGCTCACTCTTTCAAAAGCGGCACACCTGTGTGTAGCCGATGCCTGTCCCGGGAGCCGAAGTCATGCAGCGTTCCATTGCCACCGTGTCCTTGAGCGGTACCCTGCCGGAGAAACTTGAAGCCATTGCCGCCGCCGGTTTCGACGGCGTGGAGATCTTCGAGAACGACCTTCTCTATTACGATGGCAGCCCTCGGGAAATCAGGCAGATGTGCGCCGACCTGGGCATCGCCATCACGCTTTTCCAACCGTTTCGGGATTTTGAAGGTTGCCGTCGCGAACGCCTTGCGCGCAATCTGGAGCGGGCCGAGCGCAAGTTCGACCTGATGCAGGAGCTGGGCACCGACCTGGTGCTGGTGTGCAGTAATGCCTCGGCCGACAGCCTGGGTGATGAGCAGATTTTGGTGGATGACCTGCGATTGCTGGCCGAACGAGCCGGGGCGCGAGGCTTGCGCATCGGTTACGAGGCGCTGGCCTGGGGCCGGCACGTCAATACTTATCAACAGGTCTGGAACATCGTGCGTCAGGCCGACCACCCCAATCTGGGGGTGTTGCTCGACAGCTTCCATACCTTGTCCCTCAAGGGCGATCCGAGTGCGATTGCCCAGATCCCCGGTGACAAGATTTTCTTCGTGCAAATGGCCGATGCGCCGATCCTGGCGATGGATGTCCTGGAATGGAGCCGGCATTTCCGTTGCTTCCCGGGCCAGGGCGAGTTCGATCTGCCGGGCTTCCTGGCACCGATCATCAAGAGTGGCTACACCGGGCCATTGTCGCTGGAGATTTTCAACGACGGTTTCCGCGCCGCGCCACCACGGGCCAATGCCGCCGACGGCCTGCGTTCGTTGCTGTACCTGGAGGAGAAGACCCGCCAGCGGCTGGCCGAAGAGGCCGAACCGGCAAGCCATGCTGACATCCTGTTCGCCACACCACCGGCCAGCGAATACAACGGTATCGAATTCCTTGAGTTTGCCGTGGACGACAGCCTTGGCGCAAAGCTGTCCCATTGGCTGGAACGGTTGGGGTTCGTCAAGGCCGGCCAGCATCGCTCCAAGAACGTGAGCCTGCTGCGCCAGGGCGACATCAACCTGATCCTCAATTGCGAACCCTATTCGTTTGCCCACAGCTTTTTCGAAGCTCACGGGCCATCGCTGTGCGCCACCGCCGTGCGGGTCAAAAACAGCGCCAGCGCCCTGGAGCGGGCCGTGGCCTACAAGGGCCAGCCTTATCGCGGCCTGGTGGGGCCCAACGAGTTGGAGTTGGCGGCGGTGCGTGCACCGGACGGCAGCCTGATTTACCTGGTGGATCAGGACGCCGACGTCTACGGCACCGATTTCAACCTGCAGCCGGGCGCTGTCATCGGTGCCGGACTCAAGCGCATCGACCACATGGCGATGGCGCTGCCGGCCGATAGCCTCGACAGCTGGGTGCTGTTCTACAAGAGCCTGCTGGATTTCGAAGCCGACGACGAAGTGGTGTTGCCCGATCCGTATGGCCTGGTAAAGAGTCGCGCCCTGCGTAGCCGTTGCAGTTCGATCCGCTTACCGCTCAATATTTCCGAGAACCGTAACACCGCGATCTCCCATGCGCTGTCCAGTTATCGCGGCTCCGGCGTGCACCACATCGCCTTCGACTGCGATGACATCTTTGCCCAGGTCAGCCGCGCCAAAGAGGCCGGCGTGCCGCTGCTGGACATTCCGCTCAACTATTACGATGACCTCGCGGCGCGTTTCGATTTCGATGATGAGTTTCTCAGCGAGCTGGCTTATTTCAACGTGTTGTACGACCGAGATGCCCAGGGCGGTGAATTGTTTCACGTCTACACCGAGCCGTTCGAAGGGCGCTTCTTCTTTGAAATCATCCAGCGCAAGAACGGCTATGCCGGCTACGGCGCCGCCAATGTCGCGGTAAGGCTGGCAGCCATGGCCAAGTCCCGCAGCGGTGGCTTGCGGCACGCCAAGTTGTAGGCAAATCGTAAACGCGGCGGTAAAGGGCAACCCCGTGGCTTGGCTTGACTGCGCGGTGCGGCCCATAATCGCCAACCTGTGCAGTGATGGCCGTGAGCCCCGCAATGACTACGAATTCAGAGCTTTCCGCAGACCTCGACGAACCTGTCGTCGAGCCGCGCAAGAGTCGCAAGAACAACCCGGAGAAAACCCGGGAAAACATTCTTCAGGAAGCCATCGTCGAGTTCGTCCAGCAGGGCCTGTCCGGCGCTCGGGTCGACGCCATTGCTGAGCGCATCCACACCTCCAAGCGCATGATCTACTACTACTTCGGCAGCAAGGAGCAGTTGTACGTCGAGGTGCTGGAAAAACTCTACGGCGATATCCGCAACACTGAGAGCCGCCTGCACTTGGCGGAACTGGCCCCGGTCGATGCGATCCGGCGCCTGGTGGAATTCACCTTCGACCACCATGACCGCAATGTGGATTTCGTGCGCATCGTCTGCATCGAAAACATTCACAACGCCGAGTACGTCAAGCAATCGGGCGCCATCAAGGCAATGACCAATACCATCCTTGATTCCTTGGGCGTGATCCTGCGCCGAGGTGCCGAAGAGGGGGTGTTCCGCGCCGGCCTGGAACCGCTGGATGTGCATCTGCTGATCAGTTCGTTCTGCTTTTACCGCGTGTCCAACCGCCACACATTCGGTGAGATTTTTCAGATCGATTTGCCGGACGAAGCGATCAAGCAGCGTCATCGCCAGATGATTTGTGAGTCGGTGTTGCGGTATCTGCAGGCCTGACCTTGAAACCTTTGTGGGAGCGAGCCTGCTCGCGATAGCGGTATGTCAGTCACATCAACACTGACTGATTCACCGCTATCGCGAGCAGGCTCGCTCCCACAAGGGTGGTTTCAGTGATTCATGCTCTGGAAATGCTCCAGCATCCGCTGCGCATCCGGCGCTACGCCGCTGAACAGCTCGAACGCCTTCACCGCCTGGAACACGGCCATGTTGCCGCCATCCAGCGTGCGGCAACCCAGGGCGCGGGCGTTGCGCAGCAGTTCGGTTTCCAGGGGGAAGTAGACAATTTCCGCGACCCACAATTGGCCCCGCAGCAGCTCCACCGGCACCGGCATGCCCGGCAGTTTCGCCATGCCCATGGGCGTGGTATTCACCAGGCCGTCCGCCTCGGCCATCGCTGTAGGCAAATCATGTCCGGCCCGGGCGCGGCCAGGACCGAAGTGTTGATTCAGGTTGTTTGCCAGTGCTTCGGCACGGCTGACTTCAACATCAAAAATGCTCAGCGTCTGTATGCCTTCTGCCAACAGCGCGTGGGCCACCGCCGCGCCTGCGCCGCCGGCGCCCATCTGGACCACGTGCTTGCGCGCCACTTCACCCAGGCCGCGGCGAAACCCTTCGGCGAACCCCAGGCAGTCGGTGTTGTGGCCGATACGTTTGCCCTCCTTGAACACCACGGTATTCACCGCGCCAATGCCCCTGGCCTCGGGCGACAGTTCGTCGAGCAACGGGATGATCGCCTGTTTGCAGGGAAAGGTGATGTTCAGGCCGGTGAAGTTCATGCGCTCGGCGGCCTTGAGCAAATCGGGCAGGGCGCCGCTGTCGAGTCCCAGGGCGTCCAGGTCGATCAGTCGATAGAGGTAACGCATGCCCTGGGCATCGCCCTCGCGCTCATGGAGCGCAGGGGTGCGCGACGCCTGGATGCCCGCACCAATCAGGCCGGCAAGCACGGTGATATTCGACATGCTCATCAACCCTTCAACCGCTGACTGAAATGCTCCAGCGCCAGGCGATAACCATGGCTGCCAAACCCGCACATCACACCGATGGCGACCGATGAAACAAAGGAGTGATGACGGAACGTTTCGCGGGCGTGAACGTTGGACAGGTGCACCTCGATCACCGGGACTTCGCTGGCGACCAGCGCATCACGGATCGCTACCGAGGTGTGGGTCCAGGCTGCCGGGTTGATGACGATGCCGGCACACCGACCGCGGGCGCCATGCACCCAGTCGAGCAATTCGCCTTCCTGATTGGTCTGGCGAAACTCCACCGCCAGGCCGAATTCTTCAGCGGCGCGGCCGCACAGTGCGGAGATGTCCGCCAGGGTTTCGTGGCCATAAGTCGCCGGCTCGCGGGTGCCGAGCAGGTTCAGGTTCGGGCCGTTGAGCACCAGAACGATCGGAGGCATCGCAATTTCTCCACAATTTTTATTGTTGGTGTCGGCGGATTTCAGCCGGTGGAGATAAATTGTACTAGATGGTTAATTTGGTCAAACAAAGCCGATGGCATCGGGCAATAAGTGTTCGATGATCGAACATGATCTTGGTCGGGAGGTGAGGGAGGGCAATGGTGGCGAGGGGATTTATCTGTGGGAGCAAGGCTTGCCCGCGATACAGGCGGCTCAAATTCTGAACGACCGCATTGCCTGTATCGCGGGCAAGCCTTGCTCCCACATAGCTTTGCCCTGTCCAGCCCCGCAGCGTCTAGCGCCGAGTCAACAACACCCCGGATTCCATGTGATGGGTCCAAGGGAATTGATCGAACATCGCGCAGCGCGTGATGTGGTGGGTGTCGTGCAGTTGCGCGATGTTGGTGGCGAGGGTTTCCGGGTTGCACGAGATGTAGAGGATGTTCTCGAAACGCCGGGTCAGTTCGCAGGTGTCCGGGTCCATGCCGGCGCGGGGCGGGTCGACGAAGACACTGCCGAATGCGTAGCTCTTGAGGTCGATGCCGTGCAAGCGACGGAACGGGCGGACTTCGTTCAAGGCTTCGGTCAGTTCTTCAGCGGACAGGCGCACCAGAGTCACGTTATCCACAGCGTTTTCGCTGAGGTTGCTCAGCGCGGCGTTCACCGACGTCTTGCTGATTTCGGTCGCCAGCACTTTGCGCACGCGGGTGGCCAAAGGCAGGGTGAAGTTGCCGTTGCCGCAGTACAACTCCAGCAGATCGTCGCTGCGATCGCCCAAGGCCTCGTAGGCCCAGTTGAGCATCTTCTGGTTCACGGTGCCGTTGGGCTGGGTGAAGGCGCCTTCAGGTTGGCGATAGCTGAAAGTGCGGCCACCGACGTCGAGTTTCTCCACCACGTAATCATGGCCGATCACTTCCCGTTTGCCTTTGGAGCGACCGATGATGCTCACACCGAGGTCGCTCGCCAGTTTCGTGGCCGCTGCGTGCCAGTGCTCATCCAGCGGGCGGTGGTAACACAGGGTGATCATCGCATCGCCGGCCAGGGTGGTCAGGAACTCCACCTGGAACAGCTTGTGACTCAGCGGCGCGCTGGCTTGCCAGGCCGCCTTGAGTTGCGGCATCAACTGGTTGATGCGCAGGCTGGCGATGGGAAACTGCTCGATGAGGATCGGCGTGCGCTTGTCGTCCTGGGAGAACATCGCGTAATGCCGTTCGCCGGCCTCGCGCCACAGGCGGAATTCGGCCCGCAGGCGGAAGTGCTCCAGCGGTGAGTCGAACACCGCTGGCTCCGGTGCATCGAACGGGGCCAGCAGGTCACGCAAGCGGCTGACCTTGTCCTGGAGTTGGGCGGCGTAGGCCTGGGAATCAAAAGTCATGCGTTGAACCAACCCAACTTGATCACGAACAGAATCGACAGGATGACCAGCGCCGGGTTCAGCTCACGGCCACGGCCAGACACCAGTTTGATGGCGGTCCAGGCGATGAAGCCGAAGGCAATGCCGTTGGCGATGGAATAGGTGAACGGCATCGCCAGCGCGGTAATCACCACGGGAGCGGCCACGGTGATGTCGTCCCAGTCGATTTCCGCCAGGCCTGAGGTCATCAGCACGGCGACGAACAACAGCGCCGGTGCGGTGGCGAAGGCCGGGACACTGGAGGCCAGTGGCGAAAAGAACAGCGCCAGCAGAAACAGGATCGCCACGACGATGGCGGTCAGGCCGGTGCGGCCGCCGGCGCTGACGCCCGCCGCCGACTCGATGTAGCTGGTGGTGGTGGAGGTGCCCAGCAGCGAACCGGCCATGGCGGCGGTGCTGTCGGCGATCAGTGCCCGCCCCATCTTCGGCATGTGGCCGTCCTTGCCCATCAGTCCGGCGCGCTTGGCGACGCCGATCAGGGTGCCGGAATTGTCGAACAGGTCTACGAACAGGAAGGCGAAAATAACGCTCACCAGACCGATGTCCAGGGCGCCCTTGATGTCCAGTTGCAGGAAGGTCGGCGCCAGGGACGGCGGCATCGACATCACGCCGCCGAACGGGGTGAAGCCCATCAGGATCGAAACGACGGTGACCGCCAGGATGCCGATGAGCACGGCACCGCGCACTTTCAGCGCTTCGAGGCCGACGATCAGGACGAAGCCGAGGGTAGCGAGGATCGGCGCGGGTTGTTTCAAATCACCGAGGCCGACCATGGTTGCCGGGTTTTTCACCACGATGCCGGCGTTATTCAGGGCGATCAGCGCCAGGAACAGGCCGATACCGGCGGCGATGGCCGAGCGCAGGGGCAGCGGGATGCTGTTGATGATCCACTCGCGGATACGAAAGATCGACAGCAGGAAGAACAACACGGCGGAAATGAACACCGCACCCAGCGCCACCTGCCAGGTATGGCCCATGTGCAGGACCACGGTGTAGGTGAAAAACGCATTCAGGCCCATGCCCGGCGCGAGGGCGATCGGGTAGTTGGCGATCAGGCCCATGGTGGTGGAGCCGATGGCCGCCGCCAGGCAGGTGGCGACGAACAACGCACCTTTGTCCATGCCGGTTTCGCCGAGGATGCTCGGGTTGACGAACAGAATGTAGGCCATGGCCAGGAAGGTGGTGACGCCCGCCAGAATCTCGGTCCGCACGTTGGTGTTGTGTGCCTTGAGTTGAAACAGCCTTTCCAGCATGTCTGCTCCCCGTGGCGCGCCGGGCGCCGTGAATGTATCGACCTCAACAGCAAAGCACAGACCGCCAGGGGCGCTCGGGAATTTTCTGTGGGTCGGAAAAAGCCGCGCATCATACCAGCAGCGTGGCGCTGTGGCTGCGATCCTCGTCGATGTTTTGCCCAAGCGCCAAGTCGGCCATACTGCGCGCGGTTCCGGGAGGTCTTTATGCATCGTATAAAAAAACACCTGTTGGTCGCATGGGGGTGTGCGCTGGGCCTGGGGTTATCCGGGCAGGCCGTCAATGCCGCTTCGGCGCCGCCCCTGAGCGAGGTCAAGGTGCTCAAGGTCGAGTCGCCCGCCTGCGGCTTCGAGGACATCGCCCAAGGGCAAGAACAGACTCGTTGCAATCACAGCGGCCCGAGTATCAAGGTCTATGTGCTGGAGGTGGGGTATGGCCGTCAGCCTCACGTCACGCTGGACGGCTTTGAAGTCGATGGCACCCGCTCGCCGGTCTGTGCGTTCAGCAATGGCAACCTGAATGATTGTTCCGTGCGGAGCAAAACGGTTGGCTATTTGTATGTCTTCGATCTGAAGGGCAAGCAGGAAGGCACCTTCAGCTTCAGCAACCAGTCGATCAACGCACCAGGCAACCGGATGTCGACCCAGCTGTACATCAAATGACCTTCCAGCCTGACAAGCCGCACGCGGCCCGGCAAACCTGACTAGGCTTCATAAACCACCCAGCGGAGAACACCGATGATGCCTGGAACCAAGATCCCCCGAGCCCTGATAGCCGTCGCCGAAGGTGTCGACGACTTGCAGACCGTTACGCTGATCGACGTGCTGCGTCGAGCTCAGGTCGAAGTGGTGGTGGCAAGTATCGAAGGGCGGCGGATGCTCACCTGTGCCCGCGGCACGCGCCTGACCGCCGACGGTATGCTGGTGGACTTGTTGGCGCAGGACTTTGATCTGATCGTCCTGCCCGGCGGCATCATCGGCGCCCAACACCTGGCGGCCCATCAGCCACTGCGACAACTGATCAAGGACCAGGCCGCCACTGGACGTTTCTTCGCCGCCATCGCCGAAGCCCCGGCCCTTGCCTTGCAGGCGTTCGGCGTACTGCGCCAGCGCCGCATGACCTGCCTGCCCGCCGTGAGCCAGCAACTGTCCGGTTGCAATTTTGTCGATCAGCCGGTGGTGGTGGACGGCAACTGCATCACCGCCCAAGGCTCGGCTGCCGCCCTGGCGCTTGCCTTGACGCTGGTGGAACAACTCTGTGGCAAGGGCGTGAGGGGCGTGGTGGCGGCGGAGTTGCTGGCCTGACAGGCATCAGGCGTGGTGAGGTAAGCGTTCGATCAAAGGTTGTTCACGCTGCTCGGCTTGCCACAGATCATAGTCCGTCTGAACACCCAGCCAGACCCTGGCCTTGCCGATCCCGGCCCGTTCCAGGCGCACCGCCAGATCGGGGCTGACGGGGGCATGGCCGTGCAATACCCGAGAGAGATGCGGTCGGGCGAAGCCCAAATGCCGCGCCAGCTCGGTGACTGTGATGCCCAGTTCGGGCAACACATCCATCAGTAGCGTTTCGCCAGGGTGTGGCGGATTGTGCATGGGCATGTTCCAGCCTCCTGTCAGTGGTAGTCCAGATAATCGACCAGTTCGATATCCGATCCGCTAAAACGAAAAATAATCCGCCAGTTTCCCGAAACACTCAGCGACCAGTATTCAACCAGCTCACCTCTGAGTGGATGCAGTCGCCATCCGGGGATATCCAAGTCGTCAGGCGACTGCGCCCGGTCCATGAACTGGAGCATGCGAGCCAGGCGGTTTCCATGGTCAGCCCGGATTCCACGGGTCGAACCCGTTTCATAGAAGATCCTGAGGCCTTTGTGTCGGAAGGATTTAATCATGGAATCGAGTGTAAGGCGATACATTACACTCGGTGCGGTACATATATACCGCACATGCCAGGCAAATCTGTGTGTCCTGCGATGGCCAAGGCTTTTTCGGCGCGTCGAAATTGCCTTGAACGCTCACCCCACCCCGAAGTCGTACCCCTTATGACGGCGGTTTGCGAAAACGCCGCGAGTGTACGACCAACCGTGAGGTGTTTATGAGCGCGACCCTGTCCGAAGCGACACCGGCGTCCTTCGTCCGCCATCCGATCCGCCTGACGCTCAATGGTCAGGCGCGCGAACTGCACGTGCTGCCCTGGACCACGCTGCTGGACCTGCTGCGTGAGCAACTGGATCTGGTGGGCAGCAAGAAAGGTTGCGACCACGGTCAATGTGGTGCCTGTACGGTGCTGCGCGATGGCAAGCGGATCAACGCCTGCCTGACCCTGGCGGTGATGTGCGACGGCGCTGAGCTGACCACCATCGAGGGGTTGGCCAACGGTGATCAGTTGCATCCCATGCAGCAGGCTTTCATCAAGCACGACGCCTTCCAGTGCGGTTACTGCACGCCTGGGCAGATCTGTTCCGCGGTGGGATTGGCCAATGAAGGCCGGGCACAGACTGGGGCGCAGATCAGCGAACTGATGAGCGGCAATCTCTGCCGGTGCGGCGCCTACAACAACATTCGTGACGCTATCGAAGAGGCATTGCCGCTCTGTCAGCAGGGAGGTGATCAATGAACCCTTTCCAATACAGCAAGCCCGACACCGTGCAGGCCGCCGTCGACTTGTCGAGCCCGGTTTCACGCTTCATTGCCGGTGGCACCAACCTGCTGGACCTGATGAAAGAAAACCTCACCCGCCCCGAGCACCTGATCGACATTACCGGGCTGCCCCTGGCGGACCTCAGCGAAACCCCTTCCGGTGGGGTGATGATCGGCGCGTTGGTGAGCAATGCCGATCTGGCTTGGCATCCCTGGATCCAGCGCCGCTATCCGCTGCTTTCCCAGGCAATCCTGGCGGGCGCCTCGCCGCAGTTGCGCAACATGGCCAGCACCGGCGGTAACCTCCTGCAACGCACCCGCTGTTATTACTTCTATGACGCCAACGTGCCGTGCAACAAGCGACGGCCAGGCAGCGGCTGTCCGGCTCGGGACGGCTTGAACCGTATGCACGCGATATTCGGCGCCAGTGATCAATGTGTCGCCACGCACCCTTCCGACATGTGCGTGGCACTGGCTGCCTTGGAGGCCGTGGTGCATGTTATCGGTCGGGGCGGGGCACGGACCATCGAGTTCGCTGACTTTCACCGTCTGCCCGGCGATGCCCCGGAACGGGACAACCAACTGGCCGATGATGAACTGATCACCGCCATTGAGTTGCCTGCCGCCGGTTTCGCTGAACACAGCCATTACTTGAAAATTCGGGACCGGGCTTCCTACGCCTTTGCGCTGGTTTCGGTAGCGGCGGCGCTCGAGCTGGACGGGCCGGTGATCCGCCAGGCGCGCCTGGCCCTCGGCGGCGTGGCCCACAAACCCTGGCGCGACCGGGCCGTGGAGAGCTGGCTGACCGGCCAGACCGTCAGCCGCGAAACCTTCACTGCTGCCGCTGACGCGCTGTTGCAAAACGCCGAGCCGCTGGAACATAACGGCTTCAAGGTCAGACTGGCGCGCCGGGCAGTGGTCCGCGCCTTGAGCGATGCCGCACTGGTGGGAGGACAAGCCTGATGAATGCTTCGAGCAAATCCATAGGGCAACCACTTGACCGGGTCGATGGCCTGCTCAAGGTCACCGGCCAGGCCCGATATGCCGGCGAATACCCCGAGGACGGTTTGCTGCACGGCAGCGTCGTCTCCAGCAGCATCGCCCGTGGCCGCGTGCTGCGCATCGATGCCACCCGAGCGTTGGCGTTGCCCGGGGTGGTCACGGTGATCGACCACACCAACCGCCCCAGGATCGCCAGCTACGACGAGCCTTACGAGGACGCCGATGCGGCAGAGGGTTCGCCGTTCCGACCGCTGTACAACGATCAGGTACTCTACGGCGGCCAGCCGTTGGCCTTGGTGGTCGCTGAAAACCTCGAGCTGGCCCGTTACGCCGGTTCGCTTATTGAAATCGAATATGAAGCCCGGGACCATCAGACCGATCTGGCAATCCTGCAAAACGAAGCCCATCCGGCGCCGGCAGAATTGCCCAAGCCCCGTGGGAATTTTCAGGGCGAGTACGCCAGTTCGGCCCTCAGTGTGGACGTGTCCTACAGCACACCGATCGAACACCACAACCCGATGGAGCCTCATGCCTCCACCGTGCTGTATCAGCCTGACAGCAGCCTGCACATCCACGACAAGACCCAAGGCACGCAAAACTGCCAAGCCTATGTGCAAAAGGTCTTCGGGCTTGAGAAAGAGCAGGTGCGAGTGTTTGCCGCCTATGTGGGCGGCGCCTTCGGTTCCGGGCTGCGGCCACAGTACCAACTGCCCCTGGCGGTGATGGCAGCGCTGACGCTCAAACGCTCGGTGCGGGTCAGTCTGACGCGCCAGCAGATGTTTACCTTTGGCTATCGACCACGGACCTTTCAGCGCCTGCAACTGGGGGCCGCGGCCAACGGGCGACTGTTGGCGGTGGCGCATACCGCCATCGGCCAGACCTCGCGCTTTGAAGATTTCACCGAGCATGTGGTGGAGTGGAGCGGCATGCTCTATCACTGCGACAACGTTGAATTGACCTACAAACTGGTGCCGCTGGACGTCTATACGCCGCTGGACATGCGCGCCCCTGGCGCTGCCTTGGGACTGATCGGCCTGGAGTGCGCCATGGATGAACTGGCCTGTGCCCTGGCGATCGATCCGGTTCAACTGCGGTTGCTCAACTATGCCGAGCGTAACGAGAACGAAGACAAGCCATATTCCAGCAAGGAGTTGCGTGAGTGCTATGCCCAAGGTGCCCGTCGTTTTGGCTGGGACAAGCGCAACCCGGAACCGCGCAGCATGCGTGAAGGTCGGCAGTTGGTCGGTTGGGGCATGGCGGGCGGTGTGTGGGAGGCCATGCAGCAGAAGGCCAGCGCTCGGGCCTCGCTGGATGCCAACGGTCAGTTGACCGTCAGCAGTGCCACCACTGACATCGGTACTGGCACCTACACAGTCATGACCCAGATCGCCGCCCAAGCGTCAGGGATTTCCCTGGAAAACGTCACCTTTGTCCTCGGTGATTCGTCGCTGCCGACTGCGCCGCTGCAGGGCGGCTCGTTCACCGTCTCGTCGGTGGGCACCGCTGTGCAGCAGGCCTGTGAAGCCCTGAAGGAAAAACTCCTGGCTGTGGCGCGGCAGAGCTGTCCGGCCTTTGCTGGCGCGACCCTTGAGCAAGTGACGTTTGCCGACGGTCAGCTACGGTTGGGCGAGGCCTGTGTCTCGTTGGCAGAGTTGGCGCAAAAAAGCGGCGAGACGCCCTTGCAGGTTCAGGTCACTGCCGAGCCGGAGGAAAAACGCCAAGCCTACGCCACGGCCACGCATTCGGCGGTGTTTGTCGAAGTGCTGGTGGATGAGGACTTGGGCACGGTGAAGGTCAATCGGGTGGTCAGCGCCATCGCCGCCGGACGGGTGATCAACCCGAAAACCGCGCGCAGCCAGATCCTCGGCGGCGTGGTCTGGGGCGTCGGCATGGCCTTGCACGAAGAAACCTTGACTGACCATGCGTTGGGCCGGCACATGAATCACAGCCTGGCGGAATACCATGTGCCGGTGAACGCCGACATCGGGGACATTGACGTGGTTTTTGTCGACGAGCACGACGAGATCGTCAATGCCCTCGGCTCCAAGGGCGTCGGTGAGATTGGCATCGTTGGTGTGGCGGCGGCCGTGGCCAATGCGATTTATCACGCCACCGGCAAACGGGTCCGGGACTTTCCCATCACGCTGGATAAATTGCTTTAGGTTTTCGTAGCGTCCACCGGTTCGTGCATCCGGTCACGGTTGGCCAGGGTCGGGAACAGTTTGATCCAGACCCCGGTCACCAGCAGTGTGCCGACACCGCCCATGACCACCGCCGGCACGGTGCCGAACCAGTGGGCGGTCAGGCCGGACTCGAACTCGCCCAACTGGTTCGAGGCGCCGATGAACAGCCCGTTCACGGCGCTGACCCGGCCGCGCATTTCGTCCGGCGTTTCCAACTGCACGAAGGAGGCGCGGATCACCATGCTGATCATGTCCGCCGCGCCTAGCACCACCAGCACCGCCAGGGAAAACCAGAACGAAGTGGAGAGGCCGAAGGCAATGGTGGCGACGCCGAACACGCCCACGGCGGTGAACATCACCCGACCGACCTTGCGCTCCACGGCAAACCGCGCCAGCCATAGCGACATCAGCAAGGCCCCCACCGCCGGAGCCGAGCGCAGCAGGCCCAGGCCCCAAGGGCCGGTAAGCAGAATATCCTTGGCGAACACCGGCAAGAGCGCGGTCGCGCCGCCCAGCAGTACCGCGAACAGGTCCAGGGAAATCGCCCCGAGAATGTCCGGGCGGCTGCGGATGAAGCGAATCCCGGCCAGCAACGAATCCATGGTTGCCTTGCCTTTGTTCAGCGGCGTCTGGCGGGCGGGCAGGTTGAGCATCAGGCAGCAGGCGATGACGTAGAGCAACACGGTCGGCCCATAGACCCAGACGCTGCCGAAGGCATAGAGCAGACCGCCCAGTGCCGGGGCGACGATGGTCGCGGACTGCTGGGCCGACTGCGCGGCGGCCACGGCGCGGGGAAACAGCGCGGCCGGCACGATGCTCGGCAGCAGCGCTTGGGTGGTCGGCATCTCAAAGGAGCGGGCGGCGCCCAGCAGGAAGGCGAGGATGAAGATCATCTCCCGCGTGACGTTATCGGTGGCGCTGCCGATGACCAGCGCCAGGGCAATCATCGCCTGCAACGACTGGCAGATCGCCGCGACCTTGCGGCGATCATAGCGATCGGCCACATGCCCGGTGTGCAGCATGAACAGCACACGCGGAGCAAACTCCACCAACCCTACAAGACCCAGGTCCAATACGTTGCCGGTCAGTTGATAGAGGTTCCAGCCGATGGCCACGGTGAGCATCTGGAAGCCACTGGCGGTGAAAATCCGGGCCAGCCAGAAGGCGATGAAGGGGCGGTGATGGCGGAGCAGCAATGGCGCTTGGCTGGGCATCTATGACGGGTCCGGTGATGAGGGCATCGAGATTATCACCGAGTTGTAACTGGAGGTTGCGGTTGCTGGAAAAATAGTTAGCCAAGCATCTACTTTTCACATAGCACGCTTTTTTTGTGGCGAGGGGATTTATCCCCGCTGGGGTGCGAAGCGGCCCCAAGCTTTTGCGAGCGCTGCGCACTCGATCGGGGATAAATCCCCTCACCACAACAGTGCACTCCTCAAGATTCAAGAAATCTTGGCTTAGAGCAGGATTGCAGCACTGAGACAACCTGTCACGCGACAAAAGACCACGCCGTCCGGCGGCCATAATGCGACTACTCTTTGAGCATTGCTTGATCCAGGTCAATACCCTCCGGGGCCTTGGGCTGGCGGCCATCCGGCCACGTTCCTGCGTTGTGACGGTTTAAAAAAAGAACGATTTGAAAAGCATCGCACTCCATATCCCTGGAGGTTGCGATGCAAGCCCCGCCCGCAGCCGGTTTTACCTGACAGAGGAAGACTTATGTTCGGTTTGGAGGCGCTCGATCTCGCCCGAATCCAGTTCGCGTTCACCATCTCGTTCCATATCCTGTTCCCGGCCATCACCATCGGCCTGGCGAGTTACCTGGCGGTACTCGAGGGCTTGTGGCTCAAGACCCGCGACGACACCTACCGCGACCTGTACCACTTCTGGTCGAAGATCTTTGCCGTCAACTTCGGCATGGGGGTGGTATCCGGTTTGGTCATGGCCTATCAGTTCGGCACCAACTGGAGTCGTTTCTCTGACTTCGCCGGTGCGGTCACCGGGCCGCTGCTGACTTACGAGGTGCTCACGGCGTTCTTCCTCGAAGCCGGGTTCCTGGGGGTGATGCTGTTCGGTTGGAACCGCGTCGGGCGTGGTCTGCATTTCTTTTCCACAGTCATGGTAGCGATCGGCACGCTGATCTCGACGTTCTGGATCCTGTCCTCCAACAGCTGGATGCAGACTCCCCAGGGCTACGAAATCATCGATGGCCGGGTCATCCCGGTGGACTGGCTGGCGGTGGTGTTCAACCCCTCGTTCCCCTATCGCCTGTTGCACATGTCCACGGCAGCGTTTGTCGCCACGGCGTTTTTCGTCGGTTCGTCGGCGGCCTGGCACTTGTTGCGCGGTCGGGATACCCCGGCCATTCGCCGCATGCTCTCGATGGCGATGTGGATGGCGTTGCTGGTGGCGCCGATCCAGGCCGTCATTGGCGACTTCCATGGCCTCAACACCCTCAAGCATCAACCGGCCAAGATCGCGGCCATCGAAGGTCACTGGGAAAACGTCGGCAATGAGCCTACCCCGCTGATCCTGTTTGGCTGGCCGGACATGCAGGCGGAAAAGACCCGGTTCGCCGTGGAAATCCCCTACCTGGGCAGCCTGATCCTGACCCATAGCCTGGACAAGCAGGTGCCGGCCCTCAAGGAGTTCCCGCCTGAAGACCGACCGAATTCGACCATTGTGTTCTGGTCGTTCCGGATCATGGTTGGCCTGGGGCTGCTGATGATCTTCACCGGTCTGTGCAGTCTCTGGTTGCGCCGCAACGACCGGCTCTACCAGTCTCGACCGTTCCTTCACATGGTCTTGTGGATGGGGCCGTCCGGCCTGATCGCGATCCTGGCAGGCTGGTTCACCACCGAAATCGGTCGCCAGCCCTGGGTGGTCTACGGCCTGATGCGCACGGCCGATGCTTCCTCCGGCCACAGCTTTGCGCAGATGAGCATCACGCTTGTGCTGTTCGTCGTGGTGTATTTCGCGCTGTTCGGTGCGGGGCTGAGCTACATGATGCGCCTGGTGCGCAAAGGGCCGGAAGCCCATGAAGATGAGCCGGCCGACGGTGGCCCGGGTCAGAAACGTACCCCGGCCCGTCCATTGTCGGCCGCCGATGATGGCGACGACGAAGTGGACCATAACGACAGCTCGCACAAGGGGAATTGAGTCATGGGTATTGATCTTCCGCTGATCTGGGCCGTGGTCATCATCTTCGGCATCATGATGTACGTGATCATGGATGGCTTTGACCTGGGGATCGGCATTCTTTTCCCCTTCATCAAGGCTGAGCGTGATCGTGACGTGATGATGAACACCGTAGCGCCGGTCTGGGACGGTAACGAAACCTGGTTGGTGCTGGGTGGCGCGGGCCTGTTCGGGGCGTTTCCGCTGGCTTATTCGGTAGTGCTTTCGGCGCTGTACCTGCCGCTGATCCTGATGCTCATCGGGCTGATTTTCCGCGGCGTGGCCTTTGAGTTTCGCTTCAAGGCCAAGGCTCACAAGCGCCATCTGTGGGACAAGGCGTTCATCGGCGGTTCCCTGACGGCCACCTTCTTCCAGGGGGTGGCGTTGGGGGCGTTCATTGATGGATTCGAAGTGGTCGATCGCCAGTTCGCCGGCGGCTCCCTGGACTGGTTCACACCGTTCACCGTCTTCTGTGGCCTGGCCTTGATCGTCGCCTACGCCTTGCTCGGCTGCACTTGGCTGATCATGAAAACCGAAGGCAAGTTGCAGGAGCAGATGCATAACCTGGCCAGGCCGCTGGCGTTCGGGGTGCTGGCGGTGATCGGTATCGTCAGTATCTGGACTCCGCTGGCTCACGCCGATATCGCGGCGCGCTGGTTTACCCTGCCAAATCTGTTCTGGTTCCTGCCGGTGCCGATCCTGGTGCTGGTGACCATGTACGGGTTGTTTCGCGCCGTTGCCCGCAACGCCAACTACACGCCGTTCATTCTGACGCTGGCGCTGATCTTCCTCGGTTACAGCGGTCTGGGCATCAGCTTGTGGCCGAACATCGTGCCGCCATCCATCTCCATCTGGGACGCGGCGTCACCGCCACAGAGCCAGGGGTTCATGCTGGTCGGGACGCTGTTCATCATTCCTTTGATTCTGGTGTACACCTTCTGGAGCTACTACGTGTTCCGGGGAAAGGTGACCCATGACGACGGCTACCATTGATTGACCTGCGAGGCATTGAAAATGGCCAAGCCTGATTTGAAAGACATCGAAGCGGCTGAAAAGAAGCCGCTCTGGCAGCGACTTGGCTGGCTGGCGCTGATCTGGGCCGGCAGTGTGCTGGCCCTGTTTATCGTCGCCAGCCTGATGCGGATGTTCATGAACGCCGCAGGGCTGACCACCCACTGACGCTCCCGGGCAGGGTCAAATTATTTGCGGGCCTTGAGGATGACGAATTTCGGGGTTGCGGCCACTTGTTCGACCCCCCGGAACAACCGCGCCAGTTTGCTGTGGTAGCCCAGGTGCCGATTGCCGACGATGTACAGCGCGCCGCCGACCACCAGTGCTTCGCGCGCCTGCTGAAACATCCGCCAGGCGAGGAAGTCGCCCACCACCTGCTGTTGGTGGAAAGGCGGATTACACAGCACTACATCCAATGACTGCGCCTCTTGCCCGGCCAGACCGTCCCCAGCTCGAATGGTCACCTCACGCTCGCCCAGGGCGGCGCGCCAGTTCTCGGCGGCCGACTGCACGGCCATGTACGATTCATCCACCAAGGTGTAGTGGGCCTCGGGATTCTGCAGGGCGCTGGCGATTGCCAGTACACCGTTGCCGCACCCCAGGTCCGCGACGCGGGCGGTGCCCAGGTTCTTTGGCAGATGCGGCAGAAATGCCCGGGTGCCGATGTCCAGGCCTTCGCGACAGAACACGTTGGCGTGGTTGAGCAATTCGATCTTCGGCTCTTCCAGCCAATAGCGCGTGGGGTAGGGGGATGCGGCCGGCACTCGGGTTTCTGGCTGGAGCGCTTCTGGCGTGGCGATCAACAAGCGAGCTTTTTTCACTGCCAGCGAGGCCTGCACCGGGCCAACGTAGCGTTCCAGCAGGTCACCGGCGGCCCGTGGCAGATGCTTGACCATCGCAGCAGCAATCACCTGGGCACCGGGGGCCAATTGGCCTTGCAGGCGAATCAACTGTTCTTCCAGCAGGGCCAGGGTTTTTGGCACTTTGATCAGGACGCGGTCGAAAGGTCCGGTCAACGGTTCGCTGGCCGGCAACGTCGGCACTGCATCAAAGGGCAGGCCGTTGCGCACCAGGTTTTTCTCCAGCGCCTGCAAGGCCAGGTACGAGTCGCTGCTGCTGATGACTTCAACCTTGCCGGCAAGGCTCGCCGCCAGGGCACCAAAGCTGTCATTGAGGACCAGGACCCGGGTATCGGCGAGCGGCTGTTGCTCGGCCAGATACGCGAGCAGGTATTCGTCGGCTGCGTCAAAGGCTTGCAGCGGCTCGTTCTGCTGTTCGGGTTGGCGGATCAGGTCAAGTTGGGCGAAGGGACTGTCGAGCAAGGGCATGGCTGGGACTCTGGAGATCAACGAATGTCCCGCTGCCCCGGGGCAGGTGTCTCAGCGGGACCGCCTGAATGAACTTCGTCGCGTACTGGGCGCGTCATCATTCAAGTGGAGCCGTAAATGGTACGTTTTTTTTCCAGGCATTACTCGCGGGTTTTTTCAGGTTGGTAAGTGCGCCGCACGGTTCAGATCACATGGATGTGGGCCGCCTTGGCTACCGCTGAGATTTTGTTGTTGACGTTCAGCTTTCGCATGCAACTGCACACATGGAAGTTCACGGTGCGCTCGGAGAGGCAGAGGATTCTGCCCACTTCCGAAGCCGTCTTGCCTTCGGCCGACCACCTCAATACTTCGATCTCTCTGGGTGATAAATGACATTTTTGTGGAGTCGCGGCAGCGTCAGCCAGTTTTTTGCTGGCCAGCGCATGCAGTCTTTGACTGGCGAAAATGGCGTAGCCCAGATTTGCGTAGTGCTCGTCGATATCGATGGGGCAATGAGTCCGGGCCAGGCTGAAAAGGCTGCAGTGTGCCCCCTGTTCATCATGAACGGCCTGGGTCCAGCCATACTTGAGTCCCTGTCGATTAAGTTCTCGCCACAACTTGGGGGCCTGAGCAAAAACAGTCTCATCCCACAAGATTGGAAGCGGTGATTGATTGCAATGTGCTACTAGTGGGTCGTTCGATGCATAGCCGTTCTGTTCATATAGTCTGTCCCATCCATAAGGGTAGTTATTCAGGTTTACCTTGTTGGTATGCTTGTCCGGGCTTCCGAGATAGGCTGAGAATGCACAATATTCAAATCCCTGATTGTTAAAGAAATTCAGGACTAGACGATAGGCCGTCTGTAAGTCCTTTTCACAGGATAACTTCCTCAACAGCAAGTCCTTCCACTTGTCCATCGCTCTCTCCTGGGTTGAGTTCGTCCATGCGGATCCAATCCATGATGCGAATTTTTAGTGTAGGACTATTCTTAAATTGCAGTGAGCTTTTTTTTATTTGCTTACAGTTTGAAATGTTTAAGAAATAAACTTTTTGAGTATGATTTTACAGTTGGGATAGTTTTGTATAAGTCTGGTAGAAGATATGCTCGGCGACGGAGGCATTAGTAGCTAAAGTGCCACTACTCGTTGTCAGTGGTGAAGGGGCTCACTTTGCGGGACACTGTAAGTCTTGTCTCGTTGGAGTGGCTCATGATCGACAGCTCAGAGAAGTTCACCCGTCAAACCTTGCTCGATGTGCAGCCCGTGGCACCTCATTTGTTTACGTTGCGTACCACACGGGATCGCGGTTTTCGTTTTCGGGCGGGCCAGTTCGCCCGGCTCGGGGTCGCTAAAGCGGATGGCACCATCGTTTGGCGGGCATATTCCATGGTGTCTTCGCCGTTCGATGAATTCCTCGAGTTTTTTTCCATCGTGGTACCGGACGGCGAGTTCACCAGCGAACTGAGTCGGCTGCAGCCAGGCGACAGCCTGCTGGTTGATCGCCAGGCCTTTGGCTACCTGACGCTTGATCGTTTCGTTGACGGGCGCGATTTGTGGCTGCTGTCCACGGGAACGGGCGTCGCACCGTTCCTCTCGATTCTCCAGGATTTCGAAGCATGGGAAAAATTTGAGACGATCGTCCTGGTGTACAGCGTCCGCGAGGCACGGGAGCTGGCATATCAGGAGCTGATCAAAGGGTTGACCCAGCGCGACTACCTGGCCGGCTACGCCCACAAGTTTCGTTTCATCGCGACCGTCACCCGTGAACAGCATCCCGGTGCGCTCAGCGGACGAATCACGACACTGATCGAAAATGGCGAGTTGGAAAGGGCGGCTGACATCGAGCTGACGCCGGAACACTCGCGGGTGATGTTGTGCGGCAATCCGCAGATGATTGATGACACGCGCAAGCTGCTCAAGGCCAGGGGCCTGCAACTGAGTCTCAGCCGTCGGCCAGGTCAGGTGGCCGTGGAAAACTATTGGTAGAAAAGGCGCCTGTGGCGAGGAGATAAAAACCCACGCCACAGGCGGCGAAGCGTGAGTCAGGGCCTCTCGTTCTGGGCCTTGAGCAGGTCGCGAATTTCGCTCAGCAACAGTTCTTCCTTGGTCGGAACCGGTGGCGCGCTGGGAGCAACGGCTTCTTCGCGCTTGAGACGGTTGATGGCCTTGACGCCCATGAAAATGGCGAACGCCACAATGATGAAATCAATGGTGCTTTGAATGAATTTGCCATAGGCCAATACCACCGCCGGCGCATCGCCTTGTGCCGCCTTGAGTGTGATGGCCAGGTCGCTGAAGTCCACCCCGCCAATCAAAAGGCCGATCGGAGGCATGATGACGTCGCCAACGAAGGACGAAACGATTTTGCCGAAAGCAGCACCGATAATGATCCCGACGGCCATGTCGACGACATTGCCTTTGACCGCGAAGGCCTTGAACTCGTTAATCACGCCCATGAGTTGTTCCTTGTGACAGATGAAGTGGATGGTGGCAGTGTAAATCAGCCAAACGCGTCCTGCTCGAAACGCCTGCTTACAAAGCTTCAGTTATCGACTCGGGACAGGAGGAAAAGTTTACAAAGTGCCATCAATCGCGCGTGATACGCGGTCCCGAGCCGATTCCCTATAAGGATTTTTCTATCGGATCGGTGCGGCATTTCTATTTAGGTTTTTCTTTTTCGAGCACTAGCCTCTGCAAGGCGCACATGGATGCGCTCTATAACATCAGAGGAAACGCCTATGAACATTTCCCTTGGCGGCGGGACTTTTACCCCTCGCCGTGCTTTTTTTGTGCTCACCGCCAGCCTGTTGTCCTTGTCCGTTAACGCGGCCACCCTGACCCGCGATAACGGTGCGGCCGTGGGCGACAACCAGAACTCGCAAACAGCCGGTCCTAACGGGCCGACCTTGTTGCAAGACGTGCAACTGATCCAGAAACTCCAGCGCTTCGACCGCGAGCGCATCCCCGAGCGCGTGGTGCATGCACGAGGAACCGGCGCCCATGGCACATTTACAGTCACCGACGACCTCAGTGATCTGACCAAGGCCAAAGTCTTCGCCGCTGGCCAGGCCACGCCGGTGTTCGTGCGTTTTTCTGCTGTAGTGCATGGCAACCATTCGCCGGAAACCCTGCGTGACCCCCGTGGTTTTGCCACCAAGTTCTACACGGCCGAGGGTAACTGGGATCTGGTGGGTAACAACTTCCCGACCTTCTTCATTCGCGATGCCATCAAGTTTCCAGACATGGTCCATGCTTTCAAGCCCGACCCTCGGACCAACTTGGATGATGACGCCCGCCGTTTCGATTTCTTTTCTCACGTGCCCGAAGCAACGCGCACGCTGACCGAGTTGTATTCCAATTCCGGCACGCCGGCCAGTTATCGTGAAATGGACGGTAACGGTGTGCATGCCTACAAGTTGGTGAATGCAAAGGGTGAAGTTCACTACGTAAAGTTTCATTGGAAAAGTTTGCAGGGGCTGAAAAACCTCGATCCGAAAGAAGTTGTGAAAGTTCAGGGGCAAGATTACAGCCATATGACTAACGATCTGGTGAGTCATATTAATAAGGGCGACTTCCCGAAATGGGACTTGTACGTTCAGGTGCTGAACCCGCAGGACCTTTCCACGTTTGATTTCGATCCTCTTGATGCGACAAAAATCTGGCCGGGTGTGCCTGAACGCAAAGTCGGGCAAATGGTTTTGAACCGTAACCCGGCGAATGTTTTCCAGGAAACCGAGCAGGTGGCGATGGCGCCGGCCAATCTTGTTCCGGGCATCGAGCCGTCGGAAGATCGGCTGTTGCAGGGGCGGGTGTTCTCCTATGCCGATACGCAAATGTATCGAGTGGGACCCAACGCGCTTCAGTTGCCCATCAATGCGCCGAAGGTGGCGGTCAACAATGGCAACCAGGACGGCGCGATGAATTCGGGCGCCACCAGCACCGGCGTGAATTATCAGCCGAGCCGCCTGATGCCTCGCCAGGAACAGCCAACGGCACGCTACAGCAAGACCGCGCTGACTGGCAGTACCCAGCAGGCGAAGATCCAGCGTGAGCAGAACTTCAAGCAAGCCGGTGACCTGTACCGCTCGTTCAACCAGAAAGAGCGCAATGACCTGATCGAAAGCTTCGGCGGATCGCTGGCGACCACCGATGAGGAGAGCAAGCACATCATCCTGTCGTTCCTCTACAAGGCTGATCCTGAATACGGCACTGGTGTAGCCCGTGTCGCCAAAGGCGATCTGACCCGGGTCAAGGCGCTGGCGGAAAAACTCAGCGACTGATCCACAGCCTGGCACGTGCATAACCCGTGGGAGCAAAGCTTGCTCGCGAAGCAGGCGCTGCGGTCTGAAGCCAGACCGAGTCGTCTGCGTTGCGGGCAAGCCATGCTCCCGCAACCCGGCATCTACAGCCTTGCGCCAAGGAGACGTCATGCTGCGTAACTTCCTGTTTTCGATGCTCGCAATCGGGTCGTTGAGCGTATGGGCCGATCAGCCCATGCCCACCGACCCGGTTGCTGTCCAAGAGCAGTTGCAAACTTATTACTTCGACGCCGCCCGCCGGGGCGACGTGCCGATGCTCGAGACCTTTATCGAGGCCGGTTACTCGCTCAACCGCCAGGACGAAAAGGGCTACACCGCGCTGATCCTGGCCGCTTACCACGGCCATGGCGCGGCGGTGGAGCGGCTGCTGGCCGCTGGCGCCGATGCCTGCACCCAGGACAACCGGGGCAACACGGCGCTGATGGGCGCCATTTTCAAGGGCCAAGTGCAGATCGCGCGCCGTTTGTTGTCCACCGATTGCAACCCGGACCAGCGCAACGGTGCCGGACAGACCGCAGCGATGTACGCCGGCCTGTTCAAGCGCGTCGAGTTGCTCGACGCCTTGGCGGCCAAAGGGGCGGACCTGCAGGCCCAGGATCCGCTGGGCAATACCGCGGCGAACCTGGCCAACGGTGAAATCAGAATGCCGGCCCCGCGCTGACCCCCGCGTGGGCTATCATCGCGGTTTTTATCCCGGAGTTCAGATGGCCAAGGCAAAGCGCATGTATGGCTGCACCGAGTGCGGCTCGACCTTTCCCAAATGGGCCGGCCAGTGCAGTGAGTGCGGTGCCTGGAACACCTTGACCGAAACCATGGTGGAGAGTGGCGGTGCCGCAGCCCCCACCGGTCGCACGGGGTGGGCCGGTCAGCAGGCGCAAATCAAGACCCTCGCCGAAGTCAGCGTCGAGGAAATTCCACGGTTTTCCACCGCGTCCGGCGAGCTGGACCGCGTATTGGGCGGTGGTCTGGTGGACGGTTCGGTCGTGCTGATTGGCGGGGACCCGGGCATCGGCAAGTCCACCATCCTGTTGCAAACCTTGTGCAACCTGGCCACGCGCATGCCGGCGCTGTACGTCACTGGCGAGGAATCCCAGCAGCAAGTCGCCATGCGCGCCCGGCGTCTGGGGCTGCCCCAGGATCAACTGCGGGTCATGACCGAGACGTGCATCGAAACCATCATCGCCACGGCCCGCCTGGAAAAACCCAAGGTCATGGTGATCGACTCGATCCAGACGATTTTCACCGAACAACTGCAATCGGCGCCGGGCGGCGTGTCCCAGGTGCGTGAAAGCGCGGCGTTGCTGGTGCGCTACGCAAAACAGAGCGGTACGGCGATTTTCCTGGTGGGCCACGTCACCAAGGAAGGCGCGCTGGCTGGCCCGCGGGTGCTGGAGCACATGGTGGATACCGTGTTGTATTTCGAGGGTGAGTCCGACGGTCGCCTGCGTTTGTTGCGGGCAGTGAAGAATCGCTTTGGCGCCGTCAATGAATTGGGTGTGTTCGGCATGACCGACAGAGGCTTGAAAGAAGTCTCGAATCCTTCGGCGATTTTTCTCACGCGCGCCCAGGAAGAAGTGCCGGGCAGTGTGGTCATGGCGACCTGGGAAGGCACCCGACCGATGCTGGTGGAGGTTCAGGCGCTGGTGGATGACAGCCATTTGGCGAACCCGCGTAGGGTCACCTTGGGGCTGGATCAGAATCGGCTCGCCATGTTGCTGGCGGTCCTGCATCGACACGGTGGCATTCCCACCCACGATCAGGACGTTTTCCTCAACGTGGTGGGCGGCGTCAAAGTATTGGAAACCGCGTCTGACCTGGCGTTGATGGCGGCGGTCATGTCCAGCTTGCGCAATCGGCCGCTGCCCCATGATCTGCTGGTGTTCGGTGAAGTGGGGCTGTCGGGGGAAGTCCGGCCGGTGCCCAGCGGACAGGAGCGGCTCAAGGAGGCGGCCAAGCACGGTTTCAAACGCGCCATCGTGCCCAAGGGCAACGCGCCGAAGGAAGCGCCTGCCGGGTTGCAGATCATTGCCGTGACTCGCCTGGAACAGGCGCTGGATGCATTGTTCGAATAACTCCGAGGCCTGCTGCGTGGTGCAGGGTTATTCAAATATGTACCAACGCCGCCAATTCCCGCTCAAGCTCAGCCTGATCGGCGAGGTTCAACTCCACCAGCCGGCGCAGATGGGCGATGGAGTCCAGGTCGATATGCTCGCAGACAAAGCCCAGATGGCCATGGTCGTCGTGGGTCAACCGAACCTCCATCTGCACTTCCACGTCGTTGCTCAAGTGAATGTCGGCTACGAAAGTCTTCTCGGGATTGCCAAGCCAGGGCTCGGGCTTTTTGATCAGCAGGCCCTTGAGAGACAGGTCCAGCAGTTCGACCGGCCAAGTCAGTTTGTCCTCGTCCTTGCCCTGACTCAGCTCGGTTCGGGCATGGAACTCGATTCGTACGAAGCGGCGGCGTTCGCTCATTACGCATTCCTTTCTGGAGATTGATTGACTATAGACCCAACTGGCGCGCCGTCGTCACCGTTGGGCTGCTGGGCAGACAAATGTCGGGGGTGGCCTTTGTTCTCGTTAGCGCTAAACTCCGATGGCTGTCTTTCTTGTCCACCCTGGCCGGAATATAAAAATGACGAATAATAATAGCCTGCTGCGCCACATACCCTGGCTACTGCTGGCCGTCTTGGGAGCGAGCGCCCTGGGCGTCGTGGCATTGCGTCGGGGAGAGGCGATCAACGCCCTCTGGATCGTCGTCGCAGCCGTGGCCATC